>JAISZX010000001.1 GCA_031284365.1 Holosporaceae bacterium | reverse complement strand
GCCTAGGATCACCCAAAATTATCTTGAACATTATATCGCCGGTCGCTGCAGCTCTGATGTCCATGTTCATTTTTTATCTCATATAATTATAAAAGTGAATATAGTATAGCGTGTCTTTTTGTAAAAATCAAGACCATAGTGCCAACTGTGTAATTACACACAAAACTACACACAATCTTTTAAAACTGATGATTTTTTGACGAACACCGATCGGAAATTTTCCCTGGAATTTCAGATGGTGCCCGCGGAGGGACTCGAACCCACACGCCCGAAAGGACAACAGATTTTAAGTCTGTAGCGTCTACCATTCCGCCACACGGGCACACTTCATAACAACAGCTTGGATTCTATCCTAAAAACTGCCTGACTGCAATATCAAATAAAAACGTATTTTATTTTGAAGTCACTGATATTCAAGAATTGCAATATAAGATTTTTTTCCAGAGCAATGATCGCCATCTTCAAGTATGATAGTTAACAACATATGAGGCTGATCCAATCCCAAATGAGCCACCACCAATTTAAGATAAAGTATCTTTATTTAAAATCAAATAGCCGTAAATTAATATGTAAGTCTGCAAAATAAGCTATTGACTTTCAGCTACATATTGGTATCATTCCACTATCGAGCGGGTGTAGCTCAGTGGTAGAGTACAACCTTGCCAAGGTTGGTGTCGAGGGTTCGAATCCCTTCGCCCGCTCCAATAGGAGCTATTTTGGTGTATTTAGTGTATAGTTAAATTATTACATTCGTAGGTCGACACAGTTCTTTGAACTTGTTTTATCTCTGTTTTTTCTGCAAATGAGACGTTATGAAGGTCAATGTACTTTAATGTTGGCTGCAGTTTTCCGACTATTGTAAAGTTGTGGCTATTCGAAACATTCAAACTTTCTAAAGTAGAGCAGCCACTTAAATCAACGAGGCTAACATTGGAAATTGCCAATTCTACGAGATTTTTGCATCCAGATAAATTTATTTTTAGAGAATCTATCCAATTATTTAGTACACATAATTTTTGGATCGACTCAGGCCATTTTCCTGAAATAATAATTCCAGCATTGCCGTATATTGTGCATTTTTCCAAATGTTTTAGGCTATTAAGATTTAATACGCTTCGCTCTACGAAATCGTTATCCATCAATTCTAATTTTTTTATATTGTTATTAACGCCGATTTTTAATGATACATTTGTTGATGTGGATATCGATAAACTCTCAAGATTTGGGTATTCATCCAAATTTATTGACACTTTACTGCGTGATTCAATGCACAATTCTTTTACTGACGCATTTTGCTCCTTATCGAATGTGCTTGCAGATTCTGCTATCACAAGAGGACAGCACAGAATTGCCAATGCCAACATAATACTAAAAAATGGCTGCAGCTGTATCATTGTCACTCCGCATTTTTTGTGAATACATAGTTCTTTTAAAATCAAGCAATTCGCTTTTGCATGTTTTTAATCTTTCAACTTCCTTAACATCATCTCTATCCAACATCATAATTGCGCTTAACTTTATTTCAACCAAATCGATTAATATTTCTAAAGACTGCCTTGATAACATGCTATAACACCATCGATTAAGATAATATTATGCTATGTTATCGTATATAGTTTGAGAAAGTGTTAACGCAATGGATTTTTTTGTAAAAAATATATCTGAAATTAAAATTAATTGGCTAGTCTCTTCAAAATCAGTAATTATTGGACTGGATATAGGAGACAAAACAATCGGAATTGCCGTTTCTGATAGCAGAATAAAAATAGCCAGCGGGATAACCACGATTCAGCGCAACGGAACTAATAGAGATTATATACTTCTTACTGAAAGTATAAAAATGTATAAAGTAGGGGTGATAGTCTTTGGGTGGCCACTGCAAATGAACGGGCTACCAGGAAAGCAGTGTGAAAAAAACCTTGAGTTCGTACGAGAATTGTCTAGGTATATTGTTAATGTAGATTTTGTGCAGTGGGATGAACGATTTTCAACAAAAGTTGTTGATAATCTCATGATAGAAGCAAATTTGTCGCGAAAAAAGCGCAAAAAAGTTGTTGATCAGAGCGCAGCCGTGTACATACTGCAGGGAGCCATCGATTTTTTAAATAGAAATTGTAGAGTTTAGATGTGAAGGCAATGAAATGATTTATTTGATAATTTTTGAGGTGCAACGTCCAGATTCTAAATTAGAAGACTAAAATTTTTTGTTTTTGAATTTTGGTTTTTTTTATGATAATAAATAGTCAGCGCGGACATTTAGCTCAGTGGTAGAGCACTACATTCACACTGTAGGGGTCGCAGGTTCGATACCTGCAGTGTCCACCAGAGGCGTAGTGCTGCATTTTGGTTTTACTTGCAAGTTCTTAGTGGACTGCAAATTCTCTCTTGTTGTCAAAAACAATTGTTTTCGCAGGTTTATTCGATGATTTCAATCTACAAATGATTGCTTTGTTTGCGTTTTTCATGATTTTTCTCCTGATTTTTTTAATAAGTGTGAATTTGGAACAGCGGTCAGCGAGCGTGATTAGAGCGCATCGGCTACCGTGACTGACCACGGTACGGCCATCCCAATCTCCGATGCGTAATTCTTCATCAACGATTGCCGGACGCTCTGAATCGTAGATCACGAAGTGAAATATCTACGCGACTCGGAATGCAGCTGATTCCGGCCTGCTTTCCGGATCTTGCTCAATACTTTTTCCCTCCGTGGCGCAGGGCTCGTACAGAGAGCCTCCAAACGCTTTGTTACATCCAACATAGGCCTACATGAGGTGGCGTTTTTTAAACTTTCTCTGCATCGTAGCAACACTAAATTTTCAGGAAATTTCATCCTGATTCTTATTTAGAATTGGTATGTTCGTAAAATTTCTCTAATAAATTCCATTACTTTGTCAGAACCTATATAATTATTCTCAAACAAATCATAATAACAGAAATCACGAAAACCTGTTTTTCTAAAATAATTAAGAATTCTTATCTGCTTATACTCTTGTCCACGCGTTACTAATGTCTCAAGAGCATTCTTTAGCGCTTCAAAAGTATAGCATCTGAATCGCTTTGTGAAACCACTAACTATAATGTTATCCATTCTTGCAAACAAATCTGGACATGGAGCAAAAGATTCTGTGGAAATTTTAGCAAAAGGGTCTCCTCCTGATATGGCCGCCCTTATTTTGTTTGCTATTACATCTTTAAAAAAAATATTGACATTGTGGCGGTGGCTACGGAATTCCCCACTATAAGACGGAACATAACCTATATAAGGAGAGATAGGCCCAGCGCTTCTAGGGTAACATCTTCTGATAAAACGATCGAGCAATCTTTCAGCAAAATCCACAGTCCGTGGAGTTCTGTTAACTATAATTGTGATAACAGCACGTAACAATACTTTATTTAGTACAGTATTAATTTGTTTATCGCTTAGTGGAGTAATGTTCCATCCATCAGGAATTGATCGCTCATTAATTAACACATCTACTGCATACCAAAGATTTTTTAGCAAATCACATATCGTATAATAAGAGTCAATTTCCTTAATAAATTCATCATTGATAAATGATCTCAATATAGGATCATTTGGTTGAGAATTTTCGTATATCATACACAAGTAACGAATCTTATTCAAATGAGATTGTTTACCTAAAAACTTACTAATCATTGTATCAATATTTCGAAAAGCTAATTTCAACGATTTGCAGAAATTCTCTTGCTGTTTGTTCTAATGCTAGATACTTCTTATTGCCAGTCGGATCGCTACGACTCGCGATGTTTCTCATGCATCCGAATACTTTTGACATCGTTACTTTGTCCCAATCTAATGAAAAAGATCCACCAACTGGCACTGCTTTATCTAAATCTAGGTCTAGCAGAAAGGATCCCTCAACTGGCTTTGCTTTTCCTAAGTCTGAAGAAAAAGGTCCATCAATCGGCCTTAATCCATACCGGCCTAACGGAAAAGATCCTTCAATGTAACACACTGCAACTCCGCATATTGCAGCTATAATTTTTCTTACCATGTACTCATCCTCCAATATTAGTTTGGCATTGTATTAGATCCACACCGTAATGCATAATAAATGCTCTGTAAATACATTTTAAATTTTCCTCATGGGGCCGTATTTTTCCTAGAGCAGCAATCAAGCATTAATTTTTTGCTTTAACAAGCGAATGGCGATATGTACATGTCTCTAGGAAAAAGCACTGGGACTAAAACAGGGCCATTTAATTCTCTTAAATTAGAGCGCTAAGCAGCCGGTGAAACAGTAAGATTATCCGGCAAGCGGTTCTGATATTCAGATCTTTAAAATTCTTGAATTTAAAGAATTAAACGGCCCTG
>JAISZX010000067.1 GCA_031284365.1 Holosporaceae bacterium | reverse complement strand
TTAATCGGCGAAATCCTCCAGGCGATAAATCTTTTAACCTCTCATATCTCATATAACTTCCTCCATCAAAACAACTATGTATTTATAATACATAGCTTCCGTTTCGAAAGAGGTCTAATAATAGATCCTTAGCCGAAATAGCGATGCTTTTGGTTGGAAGCCAGAAAAACAGGATGCTATCATTAAAATTTAAAAGAAAAAGTATACTGGATTTTAATATCCGATTTAAAATAGATAGATCTGGTACCTAATAGTAAATTTTCAGAATGGATTTAAGATTTTTCAATAATTTATCTGGCTCACCGATATTGAATTTTCACTCGCACTCTTTAAGAAATAAATTAGAGTACTTTTTGTCAATACCATTAAATTTTCGAAGGTGTTTCTTAGCCTGATTTCAGAAGTTTTCTATCCCGTCTATGTGATTATGCTTTCTGGCAAAATTCTTCGAATGATTAATTCTGTAATACTTGAATTTGGAAACGTCAAGAGCATTATAAGTCCCGAATCCATCGGTATAAATAATGGAATCGGGTACAACTTTTTCTAGAATTACAGACATTAACATATCGGTTTGGGCGTCGATGATCACTTGAGCGTAAACCTTTCCGCTGCGCTTTAGCAGCCCAAAAACCGGAACTTTTCCGATGGCTTCTCGGCCGCGTTTTCCTATTCTGGCTGACTCCTCCGAAATAGCTTTCATCCATTTTTATTCGACCGCAAAATCTTTCACAGCGCTCTTTTTGCTTCGTAGCTATTTTCTCTCGAAGTTTATGAAAAAAATCTTATGGCGGAATTTCTGTGAATGCCAGTTAAACTTGCAGCTGTCCTCACCGTAACTCCAGATACAAAAAATTACATCAGTTCAATTTATCGCTTGTGGCTTAATTTACAATGCCTTACATACCAACACCATAATACTCTAATTCTTAGGTGCCAGCTCCTAATAGATTTTGTAGAGCTAATGGGTGTAAAAATTATGGAATTTTACAAAATCAAAACTCCGAATAAATTAATTGTCTCCATACCCATGATTCGGAAAGAGTTCATCTTAAGATGAATAAAATTGCTGACATTAATATCGCAAGAACTTTTCTTGATTTTTTTTTAAAAAGTGTACTATTATGCTAGTACGTTAGTTGAGTAGGACAAAACTATACAGGAGCTAATAATGAATACAAAATCATGAGTAAAGAAACAATTAATTTATTTGAAGCTTTATCCCTGCTGGAGTCGTCAGAGGAAGCGAAGAGATTCTTGATGGATCTGTGTACGCCCGCTGAGCTTCGAGCCTTCGCGGAACGATGGTACGTATGCCAGCTGCTAAGCAAGAAGGTCTTTTCCTACAGGGAAATACGAGAATTGTCGAAAGCAAGCCTAACCACCATAGGCAGAGTTGCACGCTTCTTGAATGAGGAATCCTATGGAGGTTACAGAAATTTGTTAGAAAAAATACAAAAAAAGGAAGAGACAAAATGAAAAAAACAGTTGTCCTCGGAGCTCTAGCATTAGCTTTATTCTACACGCAGTTTAAAAGCAAAAAAAATGATTGTAGGAAAATATGTGTATGTAAAGTTATAGAACATGAAGCTCTGGATGCTGTGGTTTCCGGCATGGATGAATATTTACAGCAGCATGTTCAGAATTGTAAAGTTTTTGTAGAAACCGCCCAGGGGAATATGGCTCTTGCCTTGCAGATACTCGCTAAGTTTGTCAATTCTGGCGCAGCGGTCGTGGTCACAGTGGGGACAACGCCTTCCCAATGTGCGTTTAAATTCGCAAAAAAGAATAAAATCAGGCTGATTTTTAGTTCTGTTACCAATCCGGAAGATATTTCGCCTGATCTAGCGAATAATAATACCACTGGAGTTTCGAATTTTGTGACTCTGGAACCTCAGGTAGATCTATTTAAGCAAATTCAGCCACGCTTAAAGAAACTCGGAATAATATATAATACTGGAGAGTCTAATTCTATATCTATTATAAATAGGTTGAGAGTAGTCTGTCGGAACAAAGACATCGTACTGATTGAGCAGGGAATATCGAAAATCGCCGACATCTCACAAGCTACCAAAAAGCTCGTCCGGGAAGTCGACGCTATTTTCATAAGTAACGATAATCTAGCGCTGAGCGGAATTCCTAATATAGTGGCGATCTGCAATGAGAGTAAAATTCCCGTATATGTGAGCGATACTATTCAGGTTGAAAAAGGGTGCCTTGCGGCTTTGGGGCCGAATCAATATGACATCGGCGTGCAGACAGGTCGTATAGTGAAGAAAGTTCTCGAGGGAGAGGATATAAATAAAATCGCGGTGGAATACCCGGAAGTTAATGAATTATACATCAACCTAAAGGCTGCGGAGCTACTAGGTATATCGATTCCGAGCGAAGTTAGGATATCTGCAAAAAAAATAATTTCGGAGTGAAGATGCCTGATATTCAAGAAATGATGATTAGCACGGAGGTCGGTCTTATATACGGAATTCTGGCAATTGGTATATATTTGACATTTCGTACTATAAATTTCCCGGATTTAACCTGCGATGGGAGTTTTGTCCTGGGAGCTGCGGTTTCATCCTCGATGATAAAAGCCGGATGTGATCCGTATAACGCTCTGATGTTAGCAATAGTAGCTGGTGGGCTGGCTGGGTTTTTCACTGGAGTTTTAAATGTTTGGTTAAAAATAGAAGACTTGCTTTCCGGAATTATAGTTGCGTTTATGTTATATTCAGTAAATCTGAGGATTATGGGAGAAAGTCCGAATATTAGCTTTGCCAATGAGTTGACTATATTCGGGAATGGTCATGCGTTGTTGAAAATAAGCGCCATTGTCTTCGTAACGGTAACGCTATTAGTCTATGTACTAAATACAGACTTCGGTCTAGGTCTAAGATCCATCGGTCAAAATAAGCAGTTCGCATCCACATGTGGAATAAATGTAAAAGCCATGACCATAACAGGGCTGGTTATCAGTAACACTATGATTGGAATGTGCGGTGCAATATTTTCTCAATATCAAGGACTTTGCGATATTTCTCATGGTGTTGGTTGCCTGGTTACAGGGCTCGCATCGGTAATTATTGGTGACAAGATTATTGGCTTAAGGAATGTATCCTGGGCTATCGTTGCCTGTGTAGTTGGTTCTGTGTTATATAGAATATTTATAACACTAGCAATCCATTGTGATCTATTTGCATTAAAAACCCAAGATCTTAATTTTATAACAGGAATAATGATGATCGCTGTAATGACTGCAGGGAGGAGGAATGCTTCAACTGAGTAAATTAAGTGTTGGAAATGTCCTGAGAGATTTGAGCCTTACAATTAAAAAAGAGGAGTTTGTTTTGATTGTGGGTGATAATGGCTCAGGAAAAACGACTCTTTTTAATGCTATTTCCGGGTATATAAAGCCGACTAGCGGAAGCATTATTTTGGATGGTGAAGATGTCACAGATATGCCCCAACATGCGCGGGCTTTCGCTATAGCCAATGTTTTCCAGGATCCGAAAAGCGGCACCATCGGAAACATGACTTTGCGCGAGAATCTCAACATAGCTTATATGCGGTGCAGCCGAAGGTCGTTTCGCCTCAGTAATTCACGAACCCGAGATGATCTGTACTGCGAAAAATTGAACGCTCTAGGTATGGGATTAGAGAATCGTCTGGATGAAAAAGTCCGTCACCTCTCCGGAGGACAGCGGCAGGCTTTAAGTCTTATTATGTCAACAATTTCAAATTCAAAACTACTGTTGCTGGATGAAGTAACGGCTGCTTTGGATACTAAAGCATCTAAAAATATCTTGAATATCGTTCATGAAATTACCCGACGAGAAAAAAAGACCTGTCTGATGATAACTCATGACATTAGCCATGCAGAATCTTGGAGGGATAAATTGTTTGTTCTGAAAAATGGAAAACTGCATAACCACATAAATTATTGCACTTGAGGCTTTAGGAAATGAAAATTTAGAGCTATAAATAGAGATTATGAAAAAAGCATTAATCACAGGCATCACGGGACAAGATGGTTCGTATCTAGCAGAGTTGCTGCTGGAAAAGGGATATGAAGTCCATGGGATAAAAAGGCGAGCATCTTCTTTTAATACTCATCGGATTAACCATCTTTATCGAGATGTTCACGAGAAAAATGCCAAGTTTAGGCTTTATTATGGCGACCTTACGGATAGTACTTGTTTAATTCGCCTCGTTCAAGAGATTCAGCCGGATGAGATATACAACCTTGCTGCTCAATCCCATGTAAAAGTATCATTTGATTGTCCTGAATATACCGCCAATGTTGATGGATTAGGTACTCTTAGAATTTTAGAAGCTTTACGCATTCTAAAAATGGAGAAAAAAACGAAATTTTATCAAGCATCTACCTCCGAGCTCTACGGATTAGTTCAGGAAACTCCTCAAAATGAAAAAACTCCATTCTATCCTCGATCTCCATATGCCTGCGCAAAATTATACAGCTATTGGATTACTTTTAATTATCGGGAAGCTTATAACATGTTTGCGGTCAATGGTATTTTATTTAATCATGAAAGTCCCCGTCGTGGAGAAACGTTTGTAACACGGAAAATCACCAGAGCTGCAGCGAGGATAAAATTAGGGCTAGAGGAAAAATTATATCTCGGAAACCTAGATGCAAAACGAGACTGGGGGCATGCCCGAGACTATGTAGAGGGTATGTGGTTGATGTTGCAACAGGATCAGCCGGAGGATTTTGTCCTGGCCACTGGTGTTACGACCAGCGTTCGAGATTTTTGTACTATGGCTTTTAAAGAAGTTGGAATTGACATTGATTTTATTGGAAGCGGAATTGATGAAAAGGGAATAAATAAATCGACTGGAAAAATTATTATAGAAATTGATACGAAATATTTTCGCCAAACGGAAGTCGACCTGCTTATGGGAGATGCCTCCAAAGCTCGCGAAAAATTAAAATGGGAGCTCAAATACACGCTGGATATGCTGATAAAAGAGATGATTTCTGAAGATGTGAAGGATGCGGAAAATTTCTTGAAATTCAATAAAAAAGACTATATAGGATTGACGTCGCAAGAAATTTAGTTATGAACAAAGATTCCAAAATATATGTTGCCGGTCACAGAGGTCTTGTGGGATCTGCGATAGTGAGGCGTTTGCGTTTTCTTGGTTACGAAAATATCATTCTAAAATCATCAGCGGAGCTTGATTTAACAAATCAGCAGGCCGTCGATGATTTTTTCAGCGTAGAAAAGCCCGAATATGTTTTTCTTGCAGCAGCAAAAGTAGGTGGCATTCTGGCAAATATGACATATCCAGCTGATTTTATTTATAAAAATCTTTTGATAGGAATAAATGTAATCCATGTGGCACATAGGCATGAAGTAAAAAAACTTTTAAATTTAGGATCCAGTTGTATCTATCCCCGTTCTGCTCCACAACCGATGCTGGAAAGCTACCTGCTTACTTCAGAATTCGAGCCGACCAACGAAGCCTACGCTATAGCGAAAATAGCTATTATTAAAATGTGTAGATACTATCACCAGCAGTACAGAAGGAATTTTATCTCTGTAATGCCTCCGAACCAATACGGTGAAAATGATAATTTTAATATGGAAACAGCTCATGCATTACCCATGCTCCTGCGAAGATTTCATCTTGCGAAATTAATACAAAATAATGATTTCATTGCCATAAGAAAAGATTTAGAAAAACATCCTATCGGGTTCGGGTTACGGTCGGAAGAAGTTGTGCTTAAAAGCAATGCGGAAATAGAGCATATTTTAAACCTACTCGGCGCCTATTGGAATAAAGTTGTTGTCTGGGGAGATGGATCGACGTATCGCGAATTTATGAATTCTGATGATTTAGCTGATGCATGTGTATATCTTATGCAAAATAAAAATTCAGAGGACATTGGAGAATTAGTAAACATCGCTTCCGGCACAGATATTTTACTAAAAGATCTATTTGATATGATAAAAGAAGTAGTCGGCTTTGCCGGTGTCATCGAATATGATCTAACTAAGCCCAGTGGAACACCACGCAAATGGATGGACGCAACAAAGATACGAGCTCTCGGGTGGAAACCGAAAATTTCACTGCAGGAAGGAATCAAAAAATTTTATCAATGGTATATAAAGTGAAAATTTTCCATTCTGTGCGGATAGAAAATGTACATATTTGATTCGCCACTAGAACGTGGAAAGATAATTTCTCGTCCGAATCGTTTCATTATGCAGGTGAACAAGAATGAAGATACTTTCATGTGCCATTGTCCCAGTACTGGAAAAATCGGAAAAATTGTTTTTAAGAATGTTCCTTGTCTTTTGTCGAAATCATTGGATAACAAAAGAAAAACTCCCTATACCGTAGAAGCAATTTCTATTGATGATGGAAAATACTGGATTGGAATAAATCAAAATGCTGTGAATCGTTATGTTGAGTATTTCTTTCGCAGGGGAGCGTTAGATGCAATAGTGCAAAACGGTCATGAAATTCTGCGTGAGCAAAAAATTGGAAATTCTAAGCTGGATTTTAAAATAAAAAACACCTATATCGAAGTTAAAACTCCTCTACAATTTCTTGCATTCGCGAAAAATGATCGTCCTTGCGGTGCAGAGTGTATCAATTCTCATGAAAGATTTGTGCGTCATATCACTGAATTAGGAAACCGACTGCGCGAAAATGAAAGCGCTTTCATGCTTATTTGTTTCATGTATAATGCTCCGATTTTTTCTCCTCCGAAACGAACAGAGCGAAATAAAATCATCGGAGATGCAGTACGGCAATCCATAAAAGTCGGCATGCGCATATGGCAAGTTAATATGAGCATCGATTCGATCGGCGTAAACCTACTAAACCAGTTCGACATCACTGACCATCTGCTTTACCTATAAAGAGCCTTGTTATTTCCGCTGTTGCTTTAAAAATTCTATTATGCATAAAACCACTTGTCCGTATCTCTTGGCTTGAGCTTTTGGTGGGCAATGCAGGGTTCGAACCTGCGACCACCTGATTAAAAGTCAGATGCTCTACCAACTGAGCTAATTGCCCGCTGCTCCGCAGCATAAAAAAAACATTTCCAGAAATCAATGGTATTAATATAATTTTCCGATCTGAAAATAAACAATGTTATTCATTATTTTTGAATGATTCAGAAATATTTCTACAAAAAATATTCATGTACCTTTTAGCGAATTCATAACATTGATCTGGAGATACTTTATGATCCAGCCAAAATTTTTTGGTGGCTATCATGAGTAGTTTCAACTCTTCTTTAGTCAAATTGTGTTTTTCAAACTCATTTGGACTAAATTTGAAATCACAATATTCCGACTGGCAAAACTCTAATAATTCTTTAAGTAGAATCTTGGCATCAAGCACCGAGTATTGGTTATTTAAATAAAAATTTATTGCCAAAAATTTTGCGTAAAATGGTCTATATTCTTTTTTTATTTGTTTCAATTTTGTGAAAGCTTGGGAATAGTCGACACACTTCAATAAAATCATTTCCCTAATACATTTGGGGAAATTATACAGATGTGTTAGATCATTCGCGGTTGAAAATTTTAATAACATCGATAATTTTTCGGCAGGAGAGAGCGATTTAAATATGCCAAATTTAACGCAATCCTCGATAGTATTAAATTTTAGCGAAAACAGTTCTTTTAGGATTTCCAACATGGATGGAATAATTTTATATGAATCGGGAATTTTGAAAATTTTCAAAAGCTCTGCAATTATTCTTTCACTGGAAATAATTTTAATGTTACTTTTTAGCTCTGCTATAATATCAAGATATTGGGAATTACATTTGTAATTTCCGTATGCTGCTACAAATCTAAAATATCTCAAGATTCGGAGATAATCTTCGCTGATTCTTTCCTTTGCGTTTCCAATAAATCTAATATTTCTGGAATGGATGTCTTCGATGCCGGAGTGATAATCATATATTTTCCCTTCTTTATCCATATAAATAGCGTTAATGGTAAAGTCGCGTCGATTAGAATCTATTTCAAAAGATTGAGAAAATTTCACTTTCGCGCGCCTACCAAAAGTCTTTACATCCTCGCGTAACGTAGTTATTTCATAGGATTTGTTTTCGTAGAGGAGGGATACTGATCCATGCGCGAGACCTGTAGGGATAGTTCGTAATCCTTCTCGACCACAAATATCGATTATCTCGGAAGGAAGTGCAGTTGTAGCCATGTCTATGTCTGATATTTCTTTCTGAGCAATGAAATCTCTCACTGCGCCGCCAACAATGCGAGCTTCATACCCGTGTTTTTCTATTAAATTCAAAATAGAAAATACATCTCCATTAATTGGGTAATTATTTTTTGAATGACCCATTGTTTCTAAGTCCAATGCTTATATATTCTATAGTATATTGGACGGAAAGAACATAAAGATGGCATCTAATGCAGATATCTATCAGATGGAGTTTGAGCAAGCGTTGAAAGAACTAGAGGAAATCGTAAAAATTCTTGAAGAAGGAAAATCTTCGCTAAAGGAATCAGTTAATTTATATGAACGAGGTGCTCAACTGAAGAAGCATTGCGATAATATATTAGAAACGATGCAGCTGAGAATTAATCAAATATCTTGCGATAAAGTCGGAGTTATAAAGCAAAGCGAAGTGGAATTGTAAATGGATATTTTTTTGATTCCTACATTATTGTTATGCAAATCTATCATTAAATTGTTGATAACTGTAATTGTATTAGAGGTTATTATCAGTTGGTTGATAATTGCCAATATTTTAAATTCGCAGAATCGGTTCGTGTATATGCTCTCAGTTTCTCTTGCCAAAATGGCTGATTTTGCATTGTCTCCAATTCGCAAAGTAATAACTAGAAATATGGGGCCTCTAGATATTTCTCCGATAATATTTGTTTTATTTTTATCCTTTGTGGAATGTGTTATAGATCGTCTACTCATAAGATTTATGTAACGGAGTATATGGCAATGGTAATAGATGGCAGGAAAATTGCCGAGGTATTCGGCGAACAAATAAAAGAACGAGTAATCAAGATAAAAAAGCGCGGTATTGATCCACATATCGCTCTAATCAATGTGGGAGATGATCCAGCTAGCAAAGTATATATAGCGAAAAAGGAGAAACTCACGGCGTCGGTTGGAATTTCTTCGACCGTTTATAAGTTTGATGATGATGTAAAAGAAAATGAACTTGCAAAGCTAATAGAAAAGCTGAATCTCGATGAGAAAGTTCATGCAATCTTACTTCAATCTCCGCTTCCGAAAAAATTTCAGTTCCAAAAGTTTGTCGATTTAATTGATCCTCGAAAAGATGTGGATGGATTAACTGTTATTAATCAGGGGAAGTTGTTTTCCGGTGAGCCTGGGGTAATTCCCTGTACACCACAGGGTGTCTTGCATTTGATTCACTCTGTTCAAGAGAATATTGCGGGGCTACATTCTGTAATTCTTGGAAGATCTATTATCGTGGGACGGCCTCTCGCCCAGTTATTATTGAACGCAAATTGTACTGTTACTATACTTCACTCCTATTCTCATAATATGAAATCCGTATGCCAGACGGCTGATATACTAGTCAGTGCTATGGGAAAACCTCTTTTCATCGACGGAGAATTTGTAAAACCCGGAGCCATAGTTATTGATGTCGGTGTGAACCGAATCGAAAAAAATGGGTTAAAGAAAATCGTTGGAGATATCGTTTTTGATGATGTTAGCAAAATCGCTGCAGCACTTACTCCAGTCCCAAACGGCGTAGGGCCTATGACGGTCGCTTATTTAATGCATAATACGTTAAATTTAGCTCATTGTCACTAAAGTCAAGAAATTATATATTTATTAAATTATTGGAGGAAGGATACTATGAAAAAAGTAATATATTCTTTATTGCTTACGATTTTCATAAGTGAAATTTATGGAAAAGACAGTGATATGGAAGATTTGTCGGATACTGTCAGAAATCTTACCGGAAAAGTCGAAGAGCTCGAAAAGACTGTACAGGAACAGGGAAAACGTCTAGAAGAGTTGGACGAAAAAAATAAGCAACGAGAAGAAAACCAAAGCGAATTCGGTACAATTCCTGATAAATCTCCTGAAGATGTTATAAAAACAGCCTGTGATTTGCTTGATCAAAACGAGATAGAAAAAGGGCGAAAAATGCTGGATGCTTTTATTGCTAAAAATCCAACAAATATATATTGTGGTATGATGCTATTTTATGTAGGAAATAGCTACTTTATGGAGAAAGATTACAAGAATGCTGCTTTAGCCTATATGAAAGGATTCAAAGCGAATCCCGCAGGATGCAAAGCTGCGGAAACTTTATACAAATTAGCTATATGTTTTAGACGGTTGGGAGAAAAGGAGAAATGGAAATCAACTCTTGAAAAAATAATTAGCGATTACCCGGGAGAGTTTGCCAGAAAAGCTTCGCTAGAGTTGAAAAAAAATAAGTAATGCAAATATGGAATAGGTTCATAGATGATGTGTCCACTCTCAGTTTTTTTTGCACAGAAATGGATCGTCTGATGATATGTTGTGAAAAAAAATCTATCATTTCTATTTGTGTTGCCGTTTCTGGCGGACCCGACAGCATGTCGCTGCTGATGTTGGCGGTGAAATGGGCTCGAATAAATAGTCTATTTATTTATTGTGTGACTGTAGATCATCGACTGCGTTCGGAATCTGCACAAGAAGCCGAGTTCGTGGCGGATTTTTGTAAAGTTTTGAATATAACTCATAAAATTCTGCCTTGGAATAGAAATCAAGATACCATATCGCCCGGTAAATTGGAGAGTTTGGCCCGAGAAGCTCGCTATCAACTAATTTCTGAATTTTGCGAAAACAATGATGTTTCAATTTTATTAATTGGGCATACTTGGAATGATCAATTGGAAACTTTTAAGATGCGAAAAAAGGCCGGCAGTTCTGCAAGTGGTCTTGCCGGCATGAGTCAGATTCGATCCTTAACATGGCGAATAAAATTACTTCGTCCTCTGCTTCATTTTACCAAAAAGCACTTAGAGGATTTTTTGAAAAGTCAAAATATCACCTGGAAAATTGATCCCATGAACGATCAAAGTTCTTTTCTGCGCGTTTTATACCGCAAAAGAATTATGCAATATAATGACGAAGAAATTTCGTCCATTTCCAATAAAATAATGCTGCTAGGGAAAAGAAGAAATGAGATAGAAACAGCCGCTGTTTGTTTCATGAAGAGATTTTGCGCGTTTTCGTCATGCGGCTCTGCGATTGTGGAAAAAGGGCCGTTGCTGACGGAAGAGAAGGTAGTTCAGGCTGAAATTTTAAAACGTATGGTTTGGAACATAGGAATGAAGAGGTATGCAAGAGCTATAAATGAAGATCTTTGTGATCAAATTCTAAGCAAAAAAATTAACACTTTGGGTGGATGTTTGTTGAAAATTAAAAAAGATAAAATTTTTATTTTAAAAGAAAATAGACAGAATCCGAGCGCACATACATGGAGGTTGTCTCATATGGGACAAAATCATAAAATGATGCATGAAATCAACGGAAGTAATTTGTTTTGTTTAAATAAAATAAATATGTTTGATGTATTTTTGTAGTTCTAGGGAGGGGTACGAAATGGGTAAAAATTATAAAAATCTATCGATTTGGATTGCGATAGGATGCTTTGTTTTCCTAATGTTTCAAGCATTTAATAATGGAAGAGAAAACGTCACAGACATTACTTACTCGGATTTCTTGATCGACGTCGATAATGGGAAAGTCTCCAGCGTCATTATTCGCGGATCCGCTATCGACGGAATTACTTCGGATGGACGCTTATTTGCCACCTATGATCCGCACGATCCAGAACTTATAAAAAAGTTGATTGCGAAGAATGTAAAAATCATGGCCGGTCCCGGCGAAGAGCATTCCT
>JAISZX010000062.1 GCA_031284365.1 Holosporaceae bacterium | reverse complement strand
TGTCGACTGGGCAGCGACTGGTATAGCATTCTCAGTATGCATTTACCGCAGCCATAGTGGCAAGTTCTAGTGTCTCATATAGGTGTGCGAGGTCTCTGATTTTATTCTTCATCCAATTCCAAAAGTGTTCTATAGGATTTAAATCCGGAGAATAAGCCGGAAGAAAAATCAACCTGCAGTTGGCCCCTTCGATAATACCAGGTCCCATCTCTGATTTGTCATTGTCGACTTGGCAGCGACTGGTACAGTATGCACTCCGCAAGTTGTTTGGATAATCCAAAATGGGACCTGGTATGATACGTATTGGGATGCCATCGTCGCATTCTTCTCTCTTGACTCTCGCTGTATCAATTCTAATGCCGCATGAATATAATATAGTAAATATGGAGAATAAGCCTCAGAATCAAGGTTGTCGTAATCCGTCGGGTAGCAAGCGAAAATATTCCCGCGCAGCCTCCAAATCTGCTGACACATCGACACTTATGGGAGGTTTCAGGGGCAATACATCGACGCCAATGGTCATATTATTTTCCAGAGCCCGAAGCTGCTCTAATTTTTCGGTTTTTTCCAGAGCGCCCTGCGGTAACGTCACAAATTTTTCCAGGGCCTGGGATCTAAAACAGTAGATACCAATGTGATGATGATAAGGTCCTCCAAAAGGCACGGCGGACCTGCTGAAATATATTGCTCTTCCGCTATTTTCTTTTTCAAAAACAATGACCGGCTTTACAATGTTTTCTTGTTTATAGGAATCATCTTGGATGAGTGTCGCAATTGTGGATATGTCGCAGCTGCTTTTGCGCAGCATATTGTTGCAGTATTGTATAAATTCCGGAGCCACAAACGGCATATCTCCCTGCACATTGATCACGAAGTCGTAGCGGTGATTCTTGTCATATTGTTTATAGGCGTCAAACCCTCGATCTGTCCCGGATGGAAGATCTGGATCTGTTAGAATGGCGATGCCGCCGGCTTTTCGCACCGCGGCGGCAATTTCTTCACTGTCACAGGCAACAATCACGTCGCCGACATTTGCAGCGACGGCGCTCTTATAGGTTCTCACGATCAAAGGCTCTCCACCTATGTCCGCCAGCATTTTCCCGGGCAATCTCGTGGAAGCAATCCTGGCGGGTATAGCTATAAGGGTTTTCATGGAGCATCTTCCTCAGAATATTTATTTGGTGCGGTCGAGAAGAATCGAACTTCCACGGATTTTATCCACAGCGACCTCAACGCTGCGCGTCTACCATTTCCGCCACGACCGCATATTCAACTCTTGACAGCTATAAATACCACAGCTACTGATAGCTTATCAAGAGGTAATGATCTCATTTTTTCTCCGACTGCAACAATCCCTTATGATTAAAGAAATGGATCGTCATCTCCACATAGATCCTCTATATCCATGCTACTGTGGTCAAGTTCTGACTCATATAACACATTTCTCAGCTTACTGGGGACCACCGGAGCCAGAATTTTACTGTATTTAGGAGTGGTGGTCGGTCTATCATTTTTCCAGGTCCCCACAAATAAACCTTTCTCAATATACTTCCTCTTTGTCGGAAATCGGCATTCTTTCCATTTCCCGTTAACTATGGCGAATTTTGCCACATAAAAGGGAGCTTTTACTGTGTGGAAAAGAATTCCCTCTCCTTCCCTTTCGCCATTCACAAACCACCCCCTATATGATGTCACCCCAAACGGATATGTTCTTAAACCAAAGCCATGAGGTCTTCCATTTTGAAAATCGCCAACATAAGAATCTTCATGGGATGAGGTCAGGATGCCTTCTCCGGAAAATAAACCATCTTTCCATTCTCCATTATAAAGTCTACGCGTGCCACCTTTGTATGGTATGTATAGCGAACCAATCCCACACGGCAGACCATTCCAGGATTCACCAATGTAATGCTGCCCATTGGAATATTTTATATCCAGAATTCCTTTTTCGCTAGGTTTGCCAAACTTAGTGCAACCCGAATACGAATATTGAGAGCAGGGCATACAACATATGTCCATAAGGTAAGAATCTCGATTTTCCATAGAAGGATAATGATCTATGGGGGGAATACCTTTTCGCTCCGCAGCACTTGCCACATTGGCTCCTATGAAAAAAACCAAAAACACTCTTAATACCGACGTTATAATCTTTCCCAAAAATACTTTTTTATGCAATAATTTTATCTCTTCCATTTGCATTATGGTCTCCTTTCGTGTCAACAATAGCTAAAAGATATAACTCATTTTATAGGGCTTGTCAAGGAAAAAAACAAAAAAAATTTTTTTATAAAAATATTTCGGCGTTTAGATTTTTTATGAAATCTTTTTTATTTCCATGACCAGATGATTTTTTGGTAATACCTGTTGTTTTAGAGAACTTTCTTGGCTATGCTAATGGCGATTATAGCAATTGTGGAGAAAACAATGAACAATAAAACTATAGCGATTATAGGAGGCGGTTTGCTTTTATCTTCTGCATTCGCTGAAAATGGCGTTAATAATAATGACAGATACGTTGAAATTCACGCAAAGCATATTCTCGTGGAAACAGAGACGCAGGCCAATAAAATTCTACAGGATATTCAGGACGGAAAGCTTTCTTTTGAGGAAGCCGCGAAAAAGCAATCCAGCTGCCCATCGAGAACCAATGGTGGAGATTTGGGATATTTCGGTCGCGGAGCAATGATAAAGGAATTTGAAAAAGTCGCCTTTGCCACTCCCAAAGGAGAAATATCCAAACCGGTGAAGACACAATTTGGCTGGCATATTATTAAAGTAATCGATAAAAAAAAATGAAAAAAACTGATATTATATGCTATTGAAATTCAAATGAAATTTCAAAAATAAAATTCCGAATATCAAACGTTTCATTATGGATATCAGTCTTGCTTTAAAATCTATTTCCGGAAATTATACCATTCTTCATTTTAACTATCGAAATGATATGTTGATTTTTAAGTCCTGCAGGCGTTTTTTTCGATAATTAAAAATGACGTTTGGTATTAATTACGGGAAAAAATATCTGAACAAAATTCCTCCATTGACAAGTTACAAAACATGCATTATATCTTATTTAAGTAAAAATGGAGAAACAAATGAAAAAAACAATGGTATTATCAGTTGCGCTATTGCTCGCTTGTACAGCGGCAAGAGCTTTGGACGATCTCTCTATTTGGGAGAAACAAGCGATGAAATATTTGCAAGAAAATCACAAACACATCGCCGACACTATAGAGAGAAACAAGAACACTATGCCAATATATCTTGAAAAAGAAATAAAACGTCTGCTGTTGTTGGTCGACAATAATCAAGCAATTTTGAAACAATTGGAGAATTTGGTCCGTAATACTACTCCATTATGTGTGGATTCATTGAAAAAAAAATTTAATATTGATGTCTACACAACTGCCGGCACTATACGGGATTTTGATCTTCTGGAGCCTAGTGCGATGGCAGCAATTGACAAAAGCAATCCAGAGATAGTCCGAATGCTGAATGGACGTCCAAATGATCTTGGTCAATATGTGGAAAATTACCTGAGAAACTTGATACACGACCAAAAGATCAAAGCAATTTCAGCATTATTGGAAGAAATTTCCAAAAACAAACCAGCACCTGCAGCAGCACAATATTCAGAAGATGAAGACTCTGAGGAAGAGATGATACTTCACACAGAAAACGAAAATCTTGGGCAGAATGTAGAGCATATTGAAGAAGATGATGAAGATGATAATGATGATTATTATAATGATGATGATTATTATTATGACGAGCAGGGTAACTTGCAGATAGCATGTTTAAATAAACAAGAAGATCCAAATACCTTGATGAAGGGATATTTAAAAAAACAAGCATATCCAAGTACCTTGATGAGGGTATATTTAAATCAACAAGCAAAACAAGCATTGCATACAGAGCAAGAAGCAATAGAATTATACAAGATGCAGAACACAGAAAATTGCCAAAATGAGATTGAACGTCGGCAAGAGTTTCTACGTCAGCTAGAGATTGAACGTCAGCAAGATTTTGAACGTCTGCTAAAGATTGAAAATCAGCAAGAGCTTAAACATCAGCAAGAGCTTCAGCGAAAGCTTCAGCGTAAGCAAGAGATTGAACGTCTGCGTAAGCAAGAGCTTGAACGTCA
>JAISZX010000009.1 GCA_031284365.1 Holosporaceae bacterium | reverse complement strand
CTCGAATACCAGATATCCAGCGATCCAAATCATGATTTTTCCCCTTCATATTATTGCGTTTTATGGCCGCAAGATGACAACCTTTGATTGCAGCAGCTGTCCGCGCCGGATTGGTACAGGTGAAGGTGATCCTTCAAATATTTTGCTGCTGCTAGTATTGTAATTATCATGATAACAGGAACCAGCTGGGTTAAGTAGCATCCATATGAAAGGCGTAATAAGCATATTATTACGCCAAACTTGCTTCAATGTATAGACAAAAAAACCAAAACCTAAAGATGCTTGAGAGGACATAGAAAATCAACATTTGGAGTGGGCATTTTTTTCTTCGTTTTTCTTTAAAGCAATGACCAATAGCACTATGCTTCCGGTAAAAAATTTCAGATCCGATGGAGCTAGTCCGAACGACAACGCCATCCCCTGTACCTGCTGATATACAAGCGCTCCCAACAGTGGAGCAATCAGCTGTCGATTCAGTGTAGCATTTCCAATTATAGCTTCGCCGATCATCAAGCTGGCGAGTCCATGGATTAAAATTCCAACGCCGATTCCCACGTCCATGTAGCTTTGCAGCTGGACAATCAGACTGCTAGCAAGTCCAAACATGGCTCCTGCGAGGAATAATCCGAAAATAGTGTATTTCTCTATACTAATTCTCTGTTGTTTTGCAAGATTTTGGTTCAGTCCGACTGCTCGAAACCTCAATCCGTAATCAGTACGCAAAAACACCGCGAATGGAACTACACAAATTGCCAGAATTGTTGAAATTATGAGCATGTTGCATCCGATGTTTGCACCGAATAATCCAACACAATCGAACAAAGCGATGTTCGGTTTGCCCATAATGCGCAGATTCACACTGTATGCCATGGCGCTGAGTATGATGCCCGCAAGCATAGAATTAACGCGGAATTTCAAATGGATAAGTGCCGTACAAATTCCCATAATCCCAGCACATATCATGCTGATTGGAATTGCAGCTGCCGCATGTATTCCAGAAGACAAGCAGACGGCACAGATAGCTCCGCCAAGCGGGTAGGCACCGTCAGCGGTAAGATCTGCGAAATCTAAAAATCGAAACGGAACCATTATGCCGTAGGCTATGATAGCCAGAATAAGCCCCTGTTGTATGCCATTTATAATGAGATCAGCAGACATTTTTTCCTCCGTCGTTAAGTAGAATTTGATCCTCAATTTTGTGAAACATTTCCAGTAAAGACTGGATCTTCAGTTCCGCTTTTTTGCGTCCTTTTACGTCGACAACTATGCGTCCCTTGTGCATCATAATCAAACGATCGCCGTATTTTACTGCGTCATCAAGGTTGTGGGTAATCATGAGCGTCGTAAGTCTATGTTCTCGAACAGATTTAGCAGTGTACTCCATCAACATTGTCTGCATTTTTGGGTCCAGTGCTGAAGTATGCTCATCCAGCAGCAAAATTTTGCCACCAGAGTTTATTGCCATCAATGTGGCAATGGTCTGACGCTGACCCCCAGATAACGCACCAAGAGGTTGATTCACGAATTTTTCCAACCCAATGTTAAGAGATTTGATTTTATCCACAACCTCGCTTTTACAACGATTGTAAAAGGAAAAGCTCGGCTTTTTCATGCGGCTGAGAGCAATATTTTCCAACATTGTCATAGATGGAATCGTACCTTTATTTACATCTTGCACAACCTGAGATATCTCTCCGTTACGCTGAATCTTTCCGGAATCTGCCTGATGCTCTCCGCTGATGATCTTTAGCAACGTGGATTTACCGGAGCCATTTGCTCCGATAATAGTGCAAAACTCGCCCTCTTTCAGCGATAAATCAACGCCCTTCAGTACAGGTTCAAAAACCCCTGCGAATGATTTTGTAATGTTGTCTATTTTAAGCATTTTTCCTACTCCACGATGGTTGCGTTTTCCGGAATCTGAATTCCGAACTTCTTCGCCAATTTTTTATTTATGTAGCATTTGTGATCATCCAATTTTGGGTAAATCGGTGTCACATCCATCACGGCATCGCCTTTTAGCAGCCTAGTAATAAGCTTTCCGGCGTTTTTTCCGACAGATTCATAATTTACGCCGAAACTCGCCAAAGCTAGACCGTCGCGCACTGATTGTTCTTCTATATTGAAGACTGGAATATTCATTTTAGAGGCTTCACCGGAAATAACTGCCAGCGCAGATTGCAAACTACTTGCTCCAACATAGATTAAATCCACCTTGCCGTTCAGTTCTTGTATACGAACCGGAATATCCCGCATCTGATCAACTGGAATTGCAACCAGAGACATTCCAGCTGCCTCTGCTTCACGACGCATCATGTTTATCAATGCTGCATCGTTGCAGTCGGAAGTTGTGTAAAGCATTCCTACAGCTTTCGCATGTGGCAGTACAGATTGAACCAATGACAAAAGAGCTTTTAAACTCTGCATATCGGAGCTACCTGTAATGTTATCGACTGATTCTGTCGGCGAATTTATCAACTTTGCATCCACAGGATCAGTTATGGCACTGTAAACCAATGGAATATCGCGAATCTTCCCCTTTGCGAACTGCGCAATTGGGGTCGATATTACCACCATAACTTTAGGATTATGGTTTTTTAGACTTATTACGGTTTGTGGTATCAACGTATGATCAAAGGCTATATCAGCGATCTCATAGCGAATATTTTTGTTTTCTGTGTATCCGTTTTCCGATAATTCTTTTTTGATTCCATCAATAGTTGCTAATAACGGGGGAATTTGCCCATAATTAACGATTACCACAAGCGGTATTTCCTGTTTTTTGTTGTCACATCCGCAAAGTAATGCAGCAGCTGTCATCACGACAGTATATATTTTCTTTTTCATTTATGTTCTCCTATTTTTTTTTATATTATTAAATTTTTACAAATGTTTCTCTTTTTACCGGAAGAGACAAACATTACTAAATTATTATGGTTGAAAAAGTGTATATTGGCCTAGTGGCCAAAATAAAAGAAGAAAAAGTGCGGACACAAAGACAATAGAGCAGAGTTCGAGCTATCGCTCTCATCCATCATCCAATTGTCCTGGTCCTGCAACATCTTTAAAATCCAATCCAAGTCATATCAAATATTATAATGTATAAACTAGCAATCGTCAAGTTTTTTTTTGATATTTTTACTTCCCTATAATTGTTGCATTTTTGGGAATCCTTAAATTGAACTTTTTGGCAAGTTTTTCGTTTACTACACACACATGATCCTCAGTTTTTGGGAAGATTGGTGGTAAATCTTTTGGTGAAGCTCCATTTAGTAATTTTGCCACTAGTTTTCCGGCATTTTTGCCAACTGATTCGTAACTTACACCGAAACTTGCAAGAGCCAACCCATCGCGTACCGATTGATCCTCGGAGTCAAAGACTGGAATATTCATTTTCGAAGCTTCAAAAGAAATAATTGGCATTGCTGCGTGAAGTCCGCTTGCTCCAACGTAAATTAAATCAACTTTTCCAATGAATTTTTGCAGACAAACAGGAATATCCCGCACCTGATCCACGGGAATCGCAATCACCGATAGACCAAATGATGGTGCAGTTTTTTTCATCATTTCCACTAGTGTGGTGTCGTTGCTGTCAGACGTAAGGCACAGCAAGCCAATGGTTTTTGCGTTCGGAAGAATCGTTTTCACAAATTCCAGCAATATTTCAAGATTCTGCATATCAGAACTGCCAGTGATATTTGAGCCGCTGTGTTCTATATCTTTCAAAAGGCCTGCAGCCACAGGATCCGTAATCGCATGGAAAACCAGCGGAATATCCTTGATTTTTCCCTTTGCAAACTGGGCTATCGCCGTCGAGACAACGACCATAACCTTAGGATCGCTATTTTTCAGATTTGATATGGTCTGCGGAATAAGAGAATGATCAAAAGCTATATCAGCTATCACAATCTTGATATTCTCGTTCTCAATAAAACCGCTGCTAGCAAGCTCATCCCTGATCCCCCGAATGGAAACCTCCAAATCTTTGAGAGGACCGTAGTTGGCAATGGCAACCACCGGTAAATTCTTTTTCTTTTCATAGTTAAAAAACAAGGTAACTGACACAATTGACGCAATTGCTGTGGTTGCCACCATAAATTTCTTATTCATAATAAAACTCTCCATTTATATGTAAAATTATCGTTAAAAATTATAAAAAACACACTACTCGCCTGAATAGATCTGTTTTCTCAGATATCGTGTAAAAAATTAATTGTTGTAAAAAAATATTAATTGGCTTGAGAGCCAATAATAGTATGAATACAGCGATGCTGCGCAGAAAATTTGAGCAAAAGTAGACAGCAAGATGCTTTTAACATCCACTGTGCAGCTTTTTCCGAAATCATCAATCGCTTCAAACATCGAACTCTCCGACCACATTTTTTGTTATATACAAAACACAAACATTTATCAAGCTTTTTTTGGGAAAGGTAAAAGCCGTCAAACCTATCATTTTCTTGAATTTCATTGTTTCCTCATGTTGTTTATAATTCAAAAACCAATGCACAAACATTATCACAAACTAAAATAAAAAGCAAATTTTTTTGTAAAAAATACAATTCATTGCAATGATAGTATGGAAGATTTTTAATTGTTGATGGCATTAACACTTTTTTAATTTTATTCGCTTCATAATGATGGATGTTTAATGGAGTAAAAATGTTGTCTAAAGTTGTGACTACAGTGCAACGGGGGGGGGGGCAGGCTCGTAGAAGAGCGCATATAGGAGCGATTTTTGTGGAATTAGTCGTTGTCATACCGGTACTAATGATAATTGTCTACTACCTACATGACATTCCGAGATACAAGCGTATCCAATCAAGGATGGAGTTCTGCTCTAATTGCGCTGTAAATATGCTTCAGAATGTTTCAGCCAAGAGGGACAATAAAAAAGTAACAAATCGAGATTTTGCACGTATTTTATGCGTTTCATTTCTTCCTTATTTTGGAGGTGGAGTTAATCAGTATGACAACGCTTTTAATTCTAGCATGCTAGCTCCCACAGGTGTAGCGTCATTGTACTGCGTTAGGGGTACCGGAACCAATAGGGCAAAAATAGTTTGGCAGTATGTAAGTAACGCAACTGGAGATCCTCGAACGAGGGGTTTAGATAAAAATCACATGGCATCTTGGCATTGCATTGTAATCAAAAGCATAGGCGTGGAGTATGATTCTGAAAAAATATATAGCAAATTAAAAATAAATACTGGAGAAATGAAAATGATATTGAATGTGAATCTGTGTGCATCTTGGATGAAAAAAGCGACACACAAAGAACGTGAATTTCCGTCCACCTGGGGGCTTTTTTTCCTAAACCCAAAAGCAGAATCTTTTGGATCCAGCACCGGCGGATGGTTTCATAAAATCGTCATTTTTACTCCAAAACCAGAACTATTCAACGATAGCGGACTCGGTTAGGCATAAATGGCTTTTTCCAAAAGGAAGAATCGTATGCCCCTTGAGCCCTCTGTTGCAGGAGTTGCAGGATTTGTAAGGTATTGCGGAGTAAATTTATGAAACGGCAGTGACAGCTGTATAGTTATACAGACAGAACACATGTGATACAACTTGCCCTGTGAGTAGTTTTTTTGTTACATTTTTTTGCGATTGTTGAATTTTAGGAGGTTAATATGTTTCGGAATATTGAAAAAAGTATGTATAGTATGTGTTGCACTGTGGTATTACTTTGTACAAGTATGGACGCTTGTTCGATGTATCGAGTAGCGTTTTTTAGTAAAAAGTGTGAAGCTCCAGCAAGTAATTATGAAGTGTGGTCTAGGGTATTGAATGGAAATCCAGATGATAAGGCTGTTCTTTTTGTTGGGCAGTCGAATACAGTATCATGGAGATATGGAGACGAAGGCGTAGATATTTTTCCTGAAACACCAAAATGCGGACGTACTGGATTTTTCAATGGAGGAGCGAGCAATATGGATGGCGGCTTGGTTGATCAGAAAGTTTATAATCATCTTTATGGAGATTTTTATTTCTTGGATTCTCAGTTTCCATATTTGGTTAATTCGTCCTTTTTTGATCTTATATGCATAGGAGCACACACGCTTTGTTATATGTATGAAGATACTATACTAGAAAAATTTTCCAGTATGCTTCGTGATTGTGGACGGTTGATAGTTGCAGGAGGTCCTAAAAGTTGGAATGTAAGCAGATCATTTCCGACAATATTTGAAGATAATTATTCTGTAACTCCTTTTTTGAGTCCACTTTTTTTTGAATGTAATGGCAAAAATAATGATAAAGCAATCGGTTTTTCTGAATACGTAGATATAGCGCTTAAACACACTGATTTTTGTGGTCCTTATGTTATTCACAGAAATTGTTATGAAAATTGCAGAGAGGATTTTGCATTATTTAGAGAAAACTTGGAGAAAGAGCATCCTTTTATGAAACGCTTTTTTATGCAAAACGAAAAATCAGCAAGCGCGTTTGTTGTCGTAGAGAGAGATGACACAAACAGTATTGCCAAATGCCAGTTTTTGATGACCTTGCGCAAGCAGCGGTTGAACGATTCTATTGGATTGGTGGTATAAATTAATCGCCGTATTTCTGTTGGATAGCTCCAGAAACTCGAGAGAAATTCCCAATTTTCAAGCCAACTACGTGAAATATACTCATATTTTTTGTCCCATTTATCAGCAAAAGCCTCAAGATTCAGCATTCCTGCGTCAGCCGTCGGTGCCGTAAATTGCCTTCAGATCGGAGCAAACTTCCTTTAAGTCCTTGTAAGACACATGTTTCACTGAGTTCCTAATCTGATGCACTATACATTTCTGATGATCGGATTCCAAAAAACAACTCTTGATTGCATCATCTAAACCATTAAGATTATCTGTGCAAAAAATCAAAACTTGCTGAACTCCGCGCGCTTTCAGGTCGCTCATCACAGAAAGCCAATATTTTGATGACTCTGCACCTCCGATATGCATGCTTAGAACCTCTTTTTGTCCGTCCAAGTCAACACCAATACAACCGTAGGCTGTTATTTTCTGCATGATTCCATCTTTTTTGATTTTGAATACTATTCCGTCCATGAAAACAACTGCATAGGCCAATTTCAGAGGACGCGATTGCCATTCCTTAATCTCGGATAATACTCGATTTGTAATATTGAATACGACCTCCGCAGATACCTCAAATCCATATAATTCCTTGATATTTTCAGATATGTCACGCGTACTCATTCCACAACCGTAAAGCGAGATTATCTTGTCTTCGATACCAAAAACATCAGTTTGATATTTCTTCACAACATGCGGTTCAAATTCGCCGTTACGGTCTCGAGGGACAGAAAGTTCAAGCTCTCCGGAGCTGCTTTTTACCCTTTTCACGTAGCTTCCATTACGGTAATTATTTGAATTTTCTGACCTTTCTTCATTCTTGGAAAATCCCAAATGATGCTTTAACTCTTCGTCATACATCAGTTCGATGACTTCGGTCCTTAAGCTCTCTCATCAATTAGTTCACGGCTTTCAGATCTTTTTCGTCACCCAATAATTTCTTCAGCAGCGTACTGCGCTCCGCCTTCTCCCGCTTTTCTTCTAATGTTAACTTTTTTCTTCACGTAAATACCTCCATCTAAACAAACTTTCTCCTGTTTACCAAATTTCGGCCTTTACACAAAATCTCTTACGGTCTCATAACCTCTTCAGCTGAAAATGCCCATTCAAGAGCAGATTAGGTTGATTTTTTTAGCAGTTAAGCTAGGATATATTAATCTAATCTACTCTTGAACCTTAATGTTTAAGCAAATTGATCCTAATAACGAACAGGGTTAATTTCGGATGTATCAGAACCTTCTGCATCACCATGATCATACTCGTCGACAACAAATGTACTCTTCGATTTTTTTGTTTTCTTCTTCTTCTTGGAGTTCTTTTCCTTCATCTGTGACTTAGTACTTTGCTTTTGGGATGACTTCGTCTGCAGCACTTCGTTAATTTTGCGCCCCAAATTTGGACTCTTGCCATTGGCATAGTAATCTAAAAAGTCTTTGCATATACCTAATATCCACTGATAGCAGTATAACTTCTCGGAAATATTATCAGGTACTATCTGTTCCACATCAGCTTTTTGTTTTTCATATACACTAATTATAGTGTTTATCACCTGTTGAAAAGATACCAATATTCCAAGTTTTTTCTTGTTGCTTGGAGGACTGAACGCTTCAGCTGTACTCTGAAAGCTTGATCTTAGAGCCTTATCTATGGTGCTGTTGCCAGCGCTACTCAATATCTTATTGATACAGGTCGCTATAATTTCCATAAGTGGTTTCACATTAGCAATGCCAGTTAGCGAGTTGCTCATGTTTTTCTTCTCGATGTCAATTGATGCGTCGGTGGTCTTCTTGATTTTTATTATTTTATTGGCTGATACGCT
>JAISZX010000002.1 GCA_031284365.1 Holosporaceae bacterium | reverse complement strand
CGTGATTCCGTCTCGCTCCAATTCCAAGGAAAAACGAGAGATCGACAAGGGTCTTTACAAAAAAAGACATCTTGTCGAAAATTTCTTCAGTAAGATAAAATGGTTTCGAAGAACATTTTCGAGATTTTGTAAAACTTCTTCCTCTTTTATAGCGTTTCTACATTTTGCCAGCGTATTGATATGGCTTAGATAAATTTCCTAACGAGGCCTAACAGGCGCAGTATATATATGATTTTGTCGACTGTCAACGGCATATTGCTACTATCTGAGCTTAAATAGATCTTTTAGCTGATCATTGTCGAATTCAGTTATCCATTTTTCTCCATCAGCGACTACAATATTTGCCAAATCTTTTTTGTTTTGTATCATTTCATCTATACGCTCTTCAAAAGTTCCAACTGTTATAAATCGATTTACAAAAACGTTATTTAACTGTCCTATGCGATATGCGCGATCTGTCGCTTGGCTTTCCACTGCTGGATTCCACCACAGATCATAATGAATAACGTGATTTGCAGCAGTTAAATTTAGTCCTGTTCCACCTGCATGCAGCGACAGTATCAGTACACGCGTTTGGGAATTTTCTTGAAAATCGCACACAATTTCATCTCGCTTTTGGCGAGATAGTCCGCCATGTAAAAATGGTATTTGCCATTTAAATCTATCTTCAAGTATGTCTATCAAAATTTTTCCCATTTCAACATACTGTGTAAAAATAAGAGTTTTTTCTCCTGATTCGTGAATTTCACCAAGAATTTCTTCCAGCATTTTCGTTTTTCCAGACTCATCAATTGAGGCAATAGGTCTTTTACCGTAATGCGACGGATGATTGCAGACTTGTTTAAGAGAATTTATTAGCTTTAGCACAAGTCCTCTGCGCTCTATTCCCTCACTGTTTTCTATGCTATCCATTGATTCATTCAATATTTGCTGATAAATAGCTGCTTGCTCCTTGGTTAGTGAACAATATCGATTGCTTTCCAATTTTTCCGGCAAATCAGCTATTATGCTCTTGTCGCTCTTACATCTACGCAATATAAACGGGCTAGATATTTTAAGAAATTTATCAAGGCAATCCTTATTTCGTTCTTTTTCTATAGGAGATGCAATTTTTTTCACGAAGTTTGCCTGAGTTCCCAAATACCCTTTGTTGGTAAAATCAAATATACTCCAATATTCCAACAGACGATTTTCCACTGGAGTGCCGCTTATCGCTATCCTGTGTTTCGCTTCAATGCTTTTTACAGTTTTTGTTTGCTTTGTAGTCGGATTTTTTATATTTTGTGCTTCATCAATTACTAATAAAAACCATTCGTGTTTTTGTAATATATTTTTGTCTCTGCATGCAATGCCATACGAAGTAAACACAACTTCGAACTCACCAGTTAGCTCACGTTTGTTTCCATGATAAATTAAGCTTCTTAAATCAGGAGCAAACTTTTCAACTTCACGCTTCCAGTTAGTTAGAAGGCTGGTTGGTGCTATCACTAAAACTTTTTCATCAATAAGACAACCAGAGTTTTTCATGTGCAAGATTACAGCTATGACCTGCAACGTTTTTCCAAGTCCCATATCGTCAGCTAAAATACTGCCGAACCCATTCTCTATGTTTTGCAGTAACCAGCTATACCCTCTTTCTTGATATGCCCTAAGTTTTGCTTTTAAATTTTGAGGAAGTGGTTTTGCATCGCATCGTTTTATTTTACTGAACAGCTCAGTTAATTGATTATCCATCTTTACGGAAGCGAATTCATATTCTTCTGAAAGGGCAGCCTGGATAATTTCAGCCTTCGATAATTTTTGTGGTAGCTTGTCAAAACGCTTCAACATGGACTCTATCTGCTTTTCGTCTAGTAAAACATACCTGTTGGCGAAACGCACAAACCTATTTGATTTTTTTAGTATATTCTTGAATTCCGACAAACTAACGTCTTGATCACCAATGGCTATGGTCCAATCAAAATTTAGTAAATTGCTTAAAGATACGAACGATAGCCCGCTATTTTTTGCTTTCTTATCAGTTGATATATTTAATCTTAGTTTAGGAGTGAAGATCTCTCGTAGACTTTTTGGTAGAGCTATATAGACCCCAACAGCTCTTAGAACAGGCAAAATAGTGAAAAATACATTCGTAAACTCCGTTAATTTAAAAATAATTGATTCATGATTATCAATAATATCTTCAAAATCCGGCAAATAATCAGCTAGCGCTGAAATGTCAGACAGAATATCAAATTTTACCGACGATGGAACTTTCCTAAAAGCTTCGTCCAGAGAAACTGGCTCATTCGATGATCGATAGTCGAGAATAACTTTCAGATCAAGCTGAAATTCTTCGTCTAAATCAGTTATTTCAAGACATAATTTATATTTTTTTTTGTTTTCATGAAAATTATTTAACCATTGGTTTATTGCCGATGGAATTTCTTTTTTGCTGAAATCCTTGAAGTTACATATACCACCACCGAAGAACAAATGCAAAATGTCATCACCAACTAGCTTTAGAGAATTCAAATTCATTGACAGTCTCTTCGATGTGACAAACATCGACGCCAAAGCTAAGACTTGCTCACGAGGATCACCAATAGCAGTAACGATTGATGGGCATGTTTGCGCTAAGCTATCTGTGATTGTTCGTACTTCTTCGTTATAATTCGCAGGAATCCAACGAATCAGTGTTTCTTCTGAAAAATTTTGTAATATTTGAGGAATTAATGCATGTTTCTCCATTAATTTCAACGTAAACAAAAAAACCATATGCAGAAATCTCAAAGATGGGTGAAGAAGGTGTAGTAGAGAGTTTGGCATTTTTTGAAAAAAATCGAAAACATTCATAACCGAAACATATGCCACTTTTTTTTGTCCATTAGTTATGTTTATGGCGGTTACTCTGTACCGACTATCCATGCAAACTTCAACATTGTCGCATAGCTCTATCGAAGGAAATTCTCCCAAAAAATCGCATTCTGCTACTTCTTTTTTTAATTTTGCTGCTCCAATTACATCGTAAAAATGCTCCATTTTTTCTATAAACTTTTTCTCGTAGAAAACTGGAGTTGACTGTAAAATGCTGAGAGTTGTTGACTTTAAATCAGGTATTTTGGATAAATCAATATTATCTAGGATGGGTTGACAAAAATCCACTTTAGTTGTTTTACCGCCAAATAGTGTTTCAATTTGCGCAATGGATTTTTGAGTTTGCTTATATTCGCCAAAGTTGTCAATTATGCTCTCCAAACTACAGTCATGCAGGCTAAAAACTACAAACGGATCGGCATCTATTTTATCACAAATGACATATAAAAGAGCTGCAATATGTTTGCATGGAACTGCATAATCAGGGCATGAGCAATTAGCCTGGACTTCCTTCCACTCGGTGGGAAATAAGTTAATTCCGACCCCCTCAAGTACTTTATACAACTTCGAAGATAATCTCTTGTTCATTAATGATAGTAAGATAGAAGGAGACTTCTCTATTACGCGCCGTATCGTATCTTTTTGTGACCATGTGAAGGCTTCAAATTTTACCTTGACCCTATATTGGTACGTTCCCTGAACCAGAGCGGTAACCGTACTTCCATTAATTTTAACAGCTGAAACTGTTCCTTTGTTCGCGTATGTGCGTCCACGCGGCAAGCGATTTTCGTCGTCTATGCCGTTAAATGTGTCAAGCCATTTCTTTCCCCACCATGTTTTTCCGTATGTTTTAATCGCCATTGTTTAAAAAACTCTTATCTGTATGCATAAATTCGCCAACTCGCATGAAAAATGAAGCACGTGCCATAATCACTAACTCGTCAAGTATTGCACTCAACAACCCCCCCAAGCATCAATTTTACGCGTTGGCACTTTTTGTCACAGTCCAACTTAACTTCCAGCCCATTACGCTTTTCGCACATTTAAGTGAAAAATTCAATAGTAGATTTTCATTAAATCTAACATTTTTTACAGTGCCGTTGCACTTGTCATGGTGTAATCGTGTTATTCTTTGTTATCCTGAGCCGCTTCATTGTAATTTTTAATCTTTAAAAAAAACATGAAAATTGTATAAAATTTGCAGGATCTGCGATAATTTCGTTAACAGAGCCTAGTAAATAGCGTTTTTATTGGTTACAATCGCCGTGAAATAATTGTAGAGGTTTTTATGTGTAAGATTAGAAAATTCTGCTTCTATTGTGCGATTGGTGCACTTTTTTTGGCGTCAGATGCATTCCCGAAAGCAAAGTCAAAATGTAGGGGGAAGCATGTTGTATCAGAGTCCGTCAATAAGGATAAAACTATTGATTGTCAGACATTTATTCAAAATTTAGGAAACGAAGCTATCGAGATAATAAATATTCAAGGAATATCTCACGACGGAGTCATCGAAAAATTCAAAAATATTGTGAAAAAGCATTTTTCTATAAACCAGATCGCGAAATTTTGCTTTGGAAAACATGCGAGATCTTTGAATAAAAAGCAAAAAGAAGAGCTTTTGAGATGTTTCACTAATATGTTTGTGAAATTGTACGCTTCGAGTTTTGAAGAATATAAAGACGCCCACTTTGTTGTGACAGGATCCAGAGAAAAGTCGAAAAATAAATTTCTTATTGAATCTAGGATTACGATAGAAGGAAAACCGGACGTAGTAATAGTGTGGGATGTATCCTATCGCGAAGCAGAAAAATTCTGCATATGTGATGCAATTACAAACGAAATCAGTTTGAGGCAAATTTTGCAGGCTCAAATCACCGGAAATATTTCGGAAAAAGGCATGAAAGTGTTTTTGGCTGAATTCCAGGAAAAGTATGGAAAGATATGAACGTGAATATTCCATTAAAAGTACTGGAACACGCATTTGGAATAGAGCTTCCGTCATATGCAACGGATGGAAGCGCCGGCCTTGATTTACGCGCAGCAGTTTCAGAAAATACAATTCTGAAAAGATTCGAAAGAAAATTGATCCCGGCAGGAGTTAGCATAGCGATTCCTCCAGGATATAATGGCGAAATTCGTTCGCGATCCGGGTTGGCATACAAAAATGGGATAGCTGTGCTGAATTCTCCAGGTACAATAGATAGCGATTACCGCGGTGAGTTAAAAGTTCTACTTATAAATTTTGGAAATGAGGATTTTTTGGTAGAACGAGGAATGAGAATTGCGCAATTGGTAATACAAAAATATGAAACAATTAGCTGGAATGTGGTAGACTCGTTGGACTGCACATGCAGATCTGATGGCGGTTACGGTTCTACTGGGGTGAATTAAAGAGGTGATGATGAAAAATAGTCTGAAACTGTTGTGTTGCTCGCTAATCATTGGATGCTCATCGACTGATGAAGATTTGAAAAATCGTAACGTAAATAGCGTATATAAAAAGGCGATATCTTTGATGAAAGCGAAAGAATATACCGATGCTGCATCAGAATTTAAAAATATCGAAATGCTGTTTCCATATTCTTCCAAAGCTACAGATGGACAGATATTGGCGGCTTATTGCTACTTTTTGGCATCAAGCTATATGGATGCCATAAGAGAGATCAAAGTATTTCTTCGGTATCATCCGTCTAATAAATTGGTTCCGTATGCTATGTACTTGAAAGCTATGTGTTTGTACATGCAGGTGGCTTCAGTCGGAAGAGATTCAAAAGTTGCTCTTGATGCGAAGCACGATTTTGTTGAGCTGGTTAACAGATTTCCAGAATCCAAATATTATGAAGATTCACTGAAAAAAATAGTAATTCTAGATGATATTATCGCTGCACACGAAATGACAATCGGTAGATATTATCAGAAGAACAAAAGCGCTCTTGCAGCGATTGGTAGATATACGTTCGTTGCAACTAATTTGCTTCACACAGGCTACGCAGATGAAGCTTTTTATAGAATAGCAGAGTGTTGTTATTTTCTTGGCCTGAAAAAAGAAGCTGAAAATGCAATCGCGTCATTGAAAAATCTATATCCGAGTTCCAGATGGACCAAAAAAGCAAAGTTTCTGACGAGAAAATAGTTTGTCGTTTTTAGTATTTAAATAAGGAAGTTTTGATATGAATGTAAATGTAGATGAGTTAGAGAAGAAGCATTTTACAATAGAGGATATTGTGTCATATTCGAACATAGAGATAACGAATGCAAACGATAACAGACCGCCAATGAAGATTATTGCCCTAAGGGTTGTTGTTGTTTGTGTCGTTGCAGCTCTAATTGGAGCGCTGTTTCTCATTTAACCAGCGGCCAACAAACAGTCTGTTATGGCCGCTGAGTGTCTGCAATCGCTTTTACTATGTCTATTACCCTTCTTCTCAATTGAGGATCCGATATTTTTCCGTAGAAATTAAGCAAATCAGCTGCGTCTCCTTTTTTGATATGATCAACTTCGTAAGCCAAACTACCGTCTTCGTTTAATGTTGGCGCACTGGTATAACCTTCGACGAAATATGACCAATCAATAGATAACACATTGGAAATGTTATACAAAGAACTTGCGCTAATTCTGTTTATCCCCTTTTCATATTTTTGGATTTGTTGAAAACTGACGCCAAGGTAGCTTCCCAATCTTTCTTGGCTAATACCAAGAAGCGTCCTCCTATTTTTTACTCGATTACCTATATACGCATCCAAATTGTTGTGAATTGCCTTTTCTTTAGAGGTTAAGTAATCTATCATTCATATCTCCTTAAAATATACATAAACAACCAGATACTAACCAAAAAAAATATGAATATCAATAATAAAAAACACTTTTAAATTGTGTTTTTATACATTATAACATCAATAAATACTGTAAAAAGCAGTCAACGCATTGTTTTTATTGTATTTTTAAAAAAGTCATTTATTTTTCAAAATAGTTGTTGTAAAATACATGAGATCAAATTGGTTGCTTGAATGATGCGCCAATCGCACTTGGGCGAAAATTGCCCAAAAAAAAACGTGAACATGCGCGCATCATTTTCCTTATTTCATTTTGGCTGAAGATTGTTTCTTGGAATATAAACACGGAAGCAATATAAAAGTTACAGTTGAGATGCATATGCTGTATATGAAGGCATACTTACTGCCGTATCGTGTCCACAGGTTTCCCGCGATCGTAGAAGCCAATAAATACGAAGCTCCAATTCCGCAATAGTAAATTCCTATGGCAGTTGCTCTTAGTTCGTGCCTTACCAGCTCGCTTATGGAAGATAAAAACAGGCTTTGTACTGAAGTCAGCTGACCTCCCCACAAAATACATCCTAAGTACACATGATAGTGCGAACTAGCTGTTATAAACAAAATATTTGCGGAAATAATCATTAAAATACACATTACAATGAATGGTCTTTTGCCTAATTTGTCAGCTCCTATTCCTATTGGTATGGAGAATAATATCTGCCCAATACTGATAAACATACCAGTAGTTCCTGCAAATGTATTTGATAGGAAATTGTTTGCGTATAGCGGAAGAAGATGCTCTGAAAAATGTCCAGCCTCGTATAATACGGCTAGCGCAATTATTTTCCAAAAAGTAGCGTCAAACAATTTTAGGAAATCTTTTCGAAACACATTCTTCTGTCTATTTACGTGTTCAGTTTTTGTGTTTTTGTTGGTTTTCAGCAGAAGAATGATCGCAAAAATGACAGCGACAGATGCACTGCAAAATACTACTCTGTAGTTATTACCTGTTGCGTATAAAATACTCACGGCAACAGGAATTCCCAATAATGCTCCAACTGTTTTCAGGCATTTGTTGAAGCAGAAAGATTTGGTCATTTCCGATGATCCACTAAGATCCGCCACAAGTGCGTCTCGCGGACTGGCCTGCAAGCCGTTTCCGACTCTTTCGATTGATTGCGCAATAAAAATATGAAGCGCAGTCTGCGATGATGCAAAAACAGGCTTCATCAGAAGGGTTATTACACTGCCGACCAACAAAAAAAGTTTTCTGTTGCTTGTGCAGTCGCTGACGATTCCGGCAAATATTCGCATAACATACGAAATAAATTCAACAATTCCATCAATGAATGCGATATTGTTAATCTCCATATGAAGAACGTGCTTCATAAAGAGCGACAATTGGCTGTAGATCATAGTTGTGGACATTCCCAAGAAAAGTCCAAACAACGAAACAAACCAAACATCTTTCCCCATTCCTAAAAACTTATTACTCATTTTTTACTTGCTGTCCAGTTTAAATAACATTCAAATTTCCACACGATGTGACTGTATCATGACCATAGCAAAAAAAACAAGAAAAACAAAAAGTTGATTTTTTGGTTTGCTTTTATTTGAAAAGTATGCTACAAGTACCGCATCTAATACGGAGCATGATTGTGGAAATAGTTGGTTTCCTGAAAGCTGAGTTGCTAAAGCAGCGTGTGCTGTTTTCCGTCATGCGTCCATCTTTTAACAATATTCGAACTAGTATGGCGTCTACAGTTTCAGAATCGTAGTCGTTTCCTTACTGTTTTTCATCTAAGGATGTCTGCGATGGGTCTGGAATGTGGACGTCTGCAATTTTTATTATTCTTTAAATAATGTTTTTTAATAGGTGAAAAAATGAAAAAATTTGTTATGCCAATTGTTTTTTTGTTCGCGTTGCTCTTGCCGACATTGTTCGGAAGTTTTTTATCAGACGCAATTGCGTCTTTCTTTTATGCCATCGGCCTTGCAATTAAAGAATGCATGATTTTCGCATTACCGTTTGTTATTTTTTCATTACTCTATTCTTCCTTTGGACGAATTGGAGTTAGTTCGCTGAAAGTCTTGCTGATTATTGCTCCACTGATATGCTGTTCGAACTTTATAAATACTTTTATCTCCTATTTGCTTAGTAATTGCTGTTTGAAAGCTGGGATGGTGTCTGCTATTCCTGTTGTACATCATGAGGCTTCCGATATTATACCTCTTTTTTCATTCAAATTGACGCAAATTATCTCAAACGATTGTGCTTTGCTGATTGGAATTATTGCTGGAATCGTGTCAAGTCTTATTAAACCGAATCAGTTATGCGAAATTGTATCGATTATCACTGAAAAATTTATGAAATACTTTTTCAAAATTTTAATTCCGCTGATGCCTCTATTTATATTTGGAACAGCGTTGAAGCTTGAGCGAGATGGAATGATATCACTGATTTTGTCAGAGTATTTCGTTGTGGCGGAAGTATTTGTGCTTTCCGCTTACGGATATGTACTACTGCAACTCCTTGTTTTATCTGGATTTAATTTCGATAAGTGGCGCAGCTATTTGAAGAATCTTTTTCCGGCTGTTGTTACAGGATTTGGCTCCATGTCAAGTGCAGCAGCCCTTCCCCTTTCGATTAAAGCTGCAAAAGAAAATCTAAAAAATGAGGATAATGCAGCCATAATTATTCCAGCTTCGGTGAATATACATCTAGTTGGGGATTGTTTTTTTATTCCTTTCGTTGCCATGACTGTAATAACCTCTTTCGGTAGAGAACTTCCAGATTTTGCGACATATTTTGTGTTTGCAATTCATTTTGTTGCTGCAAAGTTTGCAGTTGCGGCGGTGCCTGGCGGAGGTATTTTGGTTATGCTCCCAATTTTGCAAAACTATCTGAGATTTGACGCTGATATGCTTGGATTGATTACAGCTCTTTATATTTTGTTTGATTCTTTTATCACGGCGTGTAATGTCGCAGGAAATGGCTCCATGGCGATTATTTTTGATAAAATCACGCGACTATGCAGCAGAAAATAGGAGACCGATTTTAAAAAATGACAGAAATAATAAAAGCCTCGATTTTTTTATCAAGGCTTTTTTTTAGTGAAGCGTAAAATTGTACAGTTTCTTTAAATCAGTATAAATTTCAGTCTTATCTTGTTACCACTATAATTCCTGTACATCTCTCATCCTCAGGGTTTGCCACCTCTTCACCATGTCCAAGCCCAAAGAGAAAATCTTCCACTTGTGTAGTCGGAGAACCTTCTTCTTCAAGATATTTTTTATACTTCTTCCAGTTGTCATATTTTTTGCAGTGAAACGCACAAAACACTTGCCTTTGTTAATGCCTTGGTATTCAGCTCCGGCTGCCTCATATATTGTTTGACTTTCACCGAATCGAACACCGCTTGTGTCTGTAAATATTGCTTTTCCTCCTGGTTTTAGAAGATCTTCTAAAGCACTAAAACTTTTTCCACCTGGGTTCAAGTCTAAGGTTTTAGACACACTGACATCCGTAATGATTAAATCTATTTCCCCTCTCACGAAATCTTCTCTTCCAACTTTAGTGGAACCTTTTATGTATTTCATCAATTGGTAATTCTCAACTGCTATTCTGCTTATTCTATGATTCCAAATTCTTGTACCACGTTGGTTCATGAGTTTCAGCGCATGCATCTGAGATGTGCAGTACGTTTTCTGGAGTCAATCCAGCTCCCACCAATGCTGCTTTATACTTCTCAAGTCGCTCTTGTATGTCTGCACCAAATCTTCCCCCTTCTCGATCATGTGGATCATGCAGCGCTGACCCAACTCTGATTACTTTTAAATTTGGTAAATCAACACAACAGACAACTTGTGCAAAACATACAACAAGATAACACAGCGTGTTTTTAAGTGTATTCATAATGATACACCCCCTTTCTAAAAAAGCACTTTCGCTTTCCCGCTACTACGTGCAACGTTTTTATTATATTTCAAAAAAAAGTTAAAAGGAATATTAATTTTTCATTATTTTATCGACAAAAAAAATAATGATAAGCACTTTTATCTAAAGCTTACGTTTACTCTAAAATTACGCAATAATAGCCACAAAAAAACGTAACCAGCACGTTGTTTTTGCTGCTTTTTTAATTGTATTTTTTTGTTGCATAATAAAAAAGTCTTGACTTTTTTAAATAGTTGTTATAGGATCTACAAAGATTGAAAAATCCAATCAAAATTATGTAGGAAAAAATATTTAGGAGAAAGAGAGTATGAATTACAATGAAATCAAATGCTTGGCAAATGTTAGAACGAAGCATCCGCCGCCACGCATGATGCCGCACAAAATGTTCGGTTTTTTTAATCCGATGGACAGCGAAATAATCAATAAATAATTCTTGTTTTTTGTTGTTAACAGATGTAACATAGCCATTGCATTTTTTATCTTTGATGGGCAGTTGTGGCTTTTTTTGATGGTAATTCCGGTTTATTTCACAAGGATTTGAAACATGGCAAGAGCGTTCACCGAGCGTAAAAGGTTTAGAAAAAATTTTGGTAGAATTAGAGAAGTAGCTGATCTTCCTAATCTTATAGAGTTGCAAAGATCTTCGTATGATAGTTTTTTGCATTCAGACAGCATAAAAGATCTCAGGAGCGATGTTGGATTAAAGGAAGCGTTTCGCTCCGCATTTCCGATAGTTGATGTATCAGGGCGTGCTCAAGTTGATTTTTGTGATTATCACTTTGATAGGCCCAAGTACACAGAAAACGAGTGCCGCAATAAAGGAATAACCTACGCAGCGCCTCTGCGAGCGTTGTTCAGACTTATCGTTTGGGAAGTTGACAGTAACACGAACGAGAGATCTGTTCGCGACATAAAGGAGCAGGACGTATATATATGCGATCTTCCGATCATGACTAATGAGGGTACATTCATAGTAAATGGAGCAGAACGAGTCGTAGTTTCTCAGATGCAGCGTTCTCCGGGTGTGTTTTTCGATCACGATAATGGGAAAACGCATACTTCCGGAAAATATTTGTTCGCAGCTCACATAATTCCGTATAAGGGAGCGTGGCTTGATGTTGAATTCGATGCAAAAGATCTTATCTACGTGAGAATAGATCGTAAACGCAAAATTCTTGCTTCCACACTTTTAATAGCACTGGATTCCGCAAAAACAGAAAAAGAAAGAGCTAAAAACCCAGACAAAGTATTCAAATCTTCTGAAATTATTGGGATGGATCGCGAGGAGATTCTTTCATATTTTTATGATCATTACAATATTTACTCCAATGGCAATGGATTGCTATCTAGAAAGTATGATCCAGCAAACTGGAAGGGAGTTAAACTTGAGAATGATTTGATCGATGCAAAAGCTGGGAAAGTTGTGGCTAGCGCAGGAGAAAAAATCACTCAAAGATCCGCAAAAAAACTGAAAGAAGATGGATTGGAAGAGATCGTTGTGCAGATGAGCGATCTGGTTGGAAAGTACAATGCTCTTGATGTAATAGATCCAGCAAATGGTATCGTTATTGCTGAGGCTGGAGACGAGTTATCCGAAGAACTAGTTGAAAAAATAATCAAAAAAAATGATGAATTCGCAGTGCTGGACATCAATAACCTTGAAACTGGCGCCTACATTCGAAATACTTTAGTAACAGAGAAATGCACAAACAGAGAAGAAGCTCTTTTTGAGTTATTTAGAATCATGCGTCCAGGGGAGCCGGCCACCATTGATAGCGCGCAGGAAATGTTCCGCAATATGTTTTTCAATCCTGATCGCTACGATCTTTCCGTTGTTGGAAGGGTTAAGATGAATAGTAGAATTAATTCAGATCAACCGGAAGATTTAGGAGTTCTTACGAAGGACGATATTTTACGGATAATGAAAATATTGCACCAGCTGAAGGATGGTATCGGATCCATCGATGACATAGACAACCTTGCAAACAGAAGAATAAGATCCGTCGGAGAGTTGATAGAGAATCAATTCAGGATAGGTCTTTCGCGTATGGAAAGGTCAGTAAAAGAGCGCATGGGATCAGTTGATTTGGAAAATGCGGTTCCGAACGATATAATCAATGCGAAACCAATATCATCTGCAATTCGAGAATTTTTTCAATTATCGCAGTTGTCGCAATTTATGGATCAGACAAATCCGCTAGCGGAAATTACGCACAAGCGACGCATTTCTGCGCTTGGGCCTGGTGGTTTGGCTCGTGACAGAGCCGGATTCGATGTGCGAGACGTTCATCCAACTCATTACGGTCGCATATGCCCAATTGAAACTCCAGAAGGTCAAAATATCGGTCTGATAAACTCGCTTGCGATTTTCGCAAAAATTAATAGATACGGATTTATCGAAGCACCATACAGAAGAGTTGTAGACGGAAAAGTTACGGACGAGGTTGTGTATCTTTCGGCGGTCAATGAAAGCAAATACACAGTTGCGCAGGCTAACGCTCAGCTCACTGCAAGCGGTCATTTCAAAGATGAATTCGTTACCTGTAGAAGAAATGGTGATTTCGTCAACGCTACAAAAGAGTCCATCGATTTCATGGATGTTTCGCCAAAGCAGATTATTTCTACAGCTGCATCTTTGATTCCGTTTCTGGAAAACGATGACGCCAGCCGTGCGCTCATGGGGGCGAACATGCAACGTCAAGCGGTTCCGTTGGTTAGGGCGCAGGCTCCGCTGGTTGGTACTGGGATGGAAGCAATTGTTGCGCGAGATTCTGGAGTTGCTGTGTCAGCGAAGCACAATGGAGTCGTAGATCAAGTGGACTCCAATCGAATAGTTGTTCGAGTTACCGGGGATGATTCCAATGTTGGAGTTGATATATACAATTTGAGAAAATTCCAGCGGTCAAACATGAGTACATGCCTCAACCAAAAGCCTCTCGTAAAGAAAGGCGATGTGGTTAATGTAGGAGATATAATTGCTGACGGAGCTGGTACAGATATCGGAGAATTAGCTCTGGGACAAAATGTTTTGGTCGGGTTCATGTCATGGCATGGGTACACGTTCGAGGACGCCATCGTTATTTCTGAGCGTTTAGTTCAGGAAGATTACTTCACCTCAATTCACATTGAGGAATTTGAGGTTATGGCTCGCGATACAAAGCTCGGAAACGAGGATATAACACGAGATATACCGAATATTTCTGATGATGCGCTGAAAAATCTCGACGAGGCTGGTATTGTTCACATTGGAGCTGAGGTTCAGGCTGGTGATATCCTTGTCGGGAAGGTTACTCCAAAGGGAGAGACAATGATGACTCCCGAGGAGAAACTTCTGCGTGCGATATTTGGTGAAAGAGCTTCGGACGTTAGGGATTCATCTCTAAGATTGCCCCCTGGAGTTCAAGGAACTGTCGTGGATGTGAAAATTTTCTCTCGTTGCGGCGTTGAAAAGGATGAACGCGCTCTGGTAATAGAGCGAAAACAGATCGAGTCTTACAAAAATGACATGGACGCAGAGAGAGCAATTTTCGAAGCTACATATTACAGCAGATTGCGAGATAAGTTGTTGGATCAAAAGGTTGTTTCTGCTCCGGTAAAGTGTAAAGGAGCTATCATTACAGATGCGTATCTTGATTCGATGACGAAGGGGCAGTGGAGGCAAATAGTTGTTGCTGATAAGGCTGTAGCCAATGCTATTGCGGGTTTTCACAGTAATTACAACGAAATCTTAACGAGACTCAATAAAAATTTTGAAGAAAAAGTTGAAAAACTCCGCAAAGGAGATGAGCTTGCTCCTGGTATTTTGAAAATGGTGAAAGTTTATGTTGCTGATAAGCGTAAACTTCAGCCTGGTGATAAGCTGGCCGGAAGACACGGTAACAAGGGTATCGTTTCTAGAATCGTTCCTGTGGAAGATATGCCGCACATGGAAGATGGAACTCCGCTAGATATTATTTTGAATCCGTTGGGTGTTACATCAAGAATGAACGTCGGACAAATTTTAGAAACTCACCTTGGATGGGCATCAAAAGCTCTTGGAAAAAAGGTTCGTCAGGTCCTCGAGAAAGTGCAATCTAATGATGAGCTCATAAAGAATTTGCGAAATCAGCTATGTAGTATCTACGATAAAAATGAAGACGTAAAAGAACTAAATGAAATGTCTGATTATGAAATTGCAGAGCTCGCTTCGAACATTGTGAACGGTATTCCCGTTGCAACACCTGTTTTCGATGGAGCACGCGAGCGTGATATAGTTGATGCTCTGGAGAGCTGCGGTCTCGATGGGTCTGGACAAATTACGCTATACGATGGACGAACTGGTGTTCCATTTGACAGAAAAGTTACTGTTGGATGTATATATATACTAAAATTGCATCACATGGTCGATGATAAGATTCATGCTCGTTCGATAGGTCCCTACAGTTTGGTTACGCAGCAGCCTCTCGGAGGTAAGGCGCAATTCGGCGGTCAAAGATTCGGAGAAATGGAGGTGTGGGCTCTGCAGGCTTACGGTGCAGCCTATACTTTACAAGAGATTTTGACTGTAAAATCAGACGATATTACTGGCAGAACAAAGGCTTACGAGTCAATAATCAAGGGGGATGAGAATATTGTTCCTGGTATTCCAGAGTCGTTTAACGTCCTCATGAAAGAATTGTGTAGTCTAGGGTTGAATTTTGAGTTCCAGCAGGATTCAACTTCTGGTGAAATAGAATAGAAATTGGTCCAGTTAAGAAAGGTATGAGATCATGAATCAATTACAAAAAGTTTTTGGGCAGATAAATAATTTGAACAATTTTGATTCGATAAAGGTATCGATTTCCAGTCCTGAGAGGATAAGGTCCTGGTCTTTTGGTGAAGTGAAAAAGCCAGAGACAATTAACTATAGAACTTTTAAGCCAGAAAAAGACGGCCTTTTCTGTTCTCGTATATTTGGACCGGTGAAAGATTACGAGTGTTTGTGCGGAAAATATAAGCGCATGAAGTATCGCGGTGTTATTTGCGAGAAGTGCGGCGTTGAGGTGACTTTGTCCAAGGTTAGACGCGAGCGCATGGGGCATATTGAACTAGCATCCCCGGTGGCACATATTTGGTTCACAAAATCTCCTCCAAGTCGCATTGCTCTGCTGCTGGATGTTACGTCTAGTGAAATGGAGAAAGTGTTATATTTCGAAAGCTACATTGTAAAAGATCCTGGTATCACACCACTGAAACCGAATCAGCTACTTTCAGAAGATGAATATTATAAAGCCCAAGATGATTACGGTGAAGATGCGTTTAGCGCTGGTATAGGAGCAGAAATTCTACGTGAAATGTTATCCAGCGTCGATTTGCAGGGAGAAAAGAATCGTCTTAGAGTTGAGTTAAAGAGTTCAAATTCTGATATGAAGCGTCGTCGTATTGTAAAAAGATTGAAGCTTGTTGAATCTTTTTTGGCATCTAATACTCGTCCAGAATGGATGATTATGGAGTGCATTCCAGTTATTCCGCCGGAATTGCGTCCTCTTGTACCACTGGATGGAGGAAGATTTGCAACATCTGATCTAAACGATCTGTATCGACGAGTAATCAATAGAAATAATAGACTTAAGAGATTACTGGAACTGAAAGCTCCTGATATTATCGTAAAAAATGAAAAAAGAATGCTGCAGGAGGCTGTTGATGCTTTGTTTGATAACGGGCGTCGCGGAAGGATCATTACCGGAAGTGGAAAACGGCCGCTGAAGTCTCTGTCCGACATGTTGAAAGGTAAGCAGGGACGGTTCCGTCAAAACTTGCTTGGAAAACGTGTAGATTACTCTGGTCGTTCGGTTATCGTTGTTGGTCCAGAGCTGAAATTGCACCAATGCGGTATCCCAAAAAAGATGGCGCTGGAGCTGTTTCAGCCATTTATTTACTCAAGATTAGAGCGATATGGTCTTGCCACAACGCTAAAAGCTGCAAAGCGCATGGTCGAGAAGGAACGATCTGAAGTTTGGGACATTTTGGATGAAGTTATTAAAGAGCATCCGGTGTTGTTAAATCGTGCTCCTACGCTGCACAGGCTTGGTATTCAGGCTTTTGAGCCAGTTCTTGTAGAAGGTAAAGCAATTAAGCTACATCCATTGGTGTGCACGGCATTTAATGCCGACTTCGATGGCGATCAAATGGCGGTGCACGTTCCATTGTCTCTTGAGGCGCAACTGGAATCTCGTGTTCTCATGATGTCCACGAACAATGTTTTGAGTCCATCCAGCGGTAAGCCTATTATTCTTCCAACGAAGGATATTATTTTGGGCATTTACTACATCACAATGGAAAGGGACGGAGAACCCGGTGAAGGAATGGTCTTTTCGTCAATCGGAGAGATAGAACACGCTCTACATAATGGAGTCGTTAGTCTGCATGCAAAAATCAAAGCGAGATATCACCAGACACAGAAAGATGGAACAACAAAACCAATTACGGTTGCTACTACTCCTGGCCGCATGATTCTATCGGAATTATTACCGAGACACCCGGATATAGAATTTAGCCTAATCAACAAACTACTGACTACAAAAGAAACTGCAGCTATCATAGAGAGGATCTATCATAGATGTGGTCAAAAAAGTACTGTAATATTCTCAGATAAATTGAAGAATCTCGGCTTTTTATACTCAACGAAATCTGGAATTTCGTATGGTAAAGATGACTTGGTCGTTCCTTCACAAAAAAAGGAAATCGTAAACGCGACAAAGAAGGTTGTAGCTGAGTACGAACGGCAATACATGGATGGATTGATCACCAACGGTGAGCGCTATAACAAAGTCGTGGACGCTTGGGCTGTCTGCAGCGACAAAGTTGCAGATTTCATGATGAAGCAGCTTTCGAAGATAGAAATGGGCAAGCCGGTGAACACAATGTATATGATGGCGCACTCCGGAGCCAGAGGATCAATTGCCCAGATGAGACAGGTAGCAGGTATGCGCGGTTTGATGGCAAAGCCATCGGGAGAAATTATCGAAACTCCAATTATTTCAAACTTTAAAGAAGGGCTCACAGTTCTCGAATATTTCACTTCTACACACGGCGCAAGAAAAGGTATGGCTGACACTGCTCTGAAAACTGCAAACTCCGGATATTTGACGCGCCGCTTGGTTGACGTTGCTCAGGATTGTGTTGTGGTAAAAGATGATTGTGACACAAAGAACGGTATCCTTATTAAGGACATTATCTCTGGCGGCGATGTTATTTCTCCATTAACAGAGAGAATTCTTGGAAGAACGGCCGTAAATGACATTGTTGATCCAACAAGTGGAGAAATAATCGTACATTCTGGAGATTTGATCGATGAGGAGGATGTAAAAAATGTTGAGAAAGCTGGAATTAACGAAGTTTGTATAAGATCAGTTCTCACATGCAGGTGCAAAGATGGAATCTGTGCAAACTGCTATGGTCGAGATCTTGCACGTGGAAGAAAGGTAAATATCGGTGAAGCAGTTGGAGTTATCGCTGCGCAATCAATTGGAGAACCTGGTACGCAGCTCACCATGCGTACGTTCCACATAGGTGGTACGGCACAAAAAGGCACAGAAATGTCATCCGTTGACGCAACGTACGACGGAACGATTTTGCTCCGCAATGAAAAAACGGTTGAAAACAGCGAAGGTCAGAAAATCGTAATGAATCGTAATACTGAAATTATAATTTTGGACGCCAATGGAAAGGAAAGAGCAAATTATAAGGTGCAGTACGGTTCGCGTTTGCACATAAAGAGCGGTGATAAGATTGAAAAAGGCTCCAAGCTTGCTGACTGGGATCCATTCACATCTCCGTTGATCACTGAGATAGAAGGAACCGTTCAGTATGTTGATTTGTTAGATGGTATTTCTTTGAAAGAAACCATCGATGAATCAACCGGCGTTTCAACCTATGTCGTGTCTGATTGGCGTCAACAGGCTCGCTACACCGAATTAAAGCCAAGAATTATTCTGAAAGATGAGCATGGAAAGCCGATTTTGCTACCAAGTGGTCAGGAAATCCGCTATTTCTTGTCGGTTGATTCTATCATCGCGATTAAAAACGGAGATAAGGTTAAGGTTGGCGATGTGTTGGCTCGTTTGCCGAGAGAATCTTCAAAAACCAGAGATATTACCGGAGGTTTGCCTAGAGTTTCAGAGCTTTTCGAAGCACGTATACCAAAAGATCCCGCTGTCATAAGCGAATTTGATGGAAGAGTAGAATTCGGTAAGGATTACAAGGGAAAGAAAGTTATTATTGTTCGTCCGGATGATGTAAGTTTACAGCCGATGGAATATCTTGTTCCAAAGTGGAGACAAATTGCGGTTAAGGAGGGTGACGTCGTCGCTAAAGGAGACGTTATCATCGAGGGAAATAAAGCTCCGCACGACATATTGCAGATTCTGGGAGTTGAGGCTCTTGCCGATTATCTTATTAACGAAATTCAGGACGTATACAGACTGCAGGGTGTGAAAATCAACGATAAGCACATTGAAATTATCGTCAGACAAATGCTTCAGAAAGTGCGAGTGGTCACTCCTGGTGACACAACGTTTATCTCGGAAGAACAGGTAGATCGCGTCGATTTCGAAAAAGAAAATGACAGAGTCATGAAGGAAGGCGGAGTGCCTGCCGTGGCTCACCCGGTTCTGCAGGGAATAACGAAAGCTTCGTTGCAGACGCGATCTTTTATATCGGCCGCATCGTTCCAGGAAACGACTAGAGTCCTGACAGAAGCGGCTATCACCGGTCGAATCGATCCACTGAGTGGACTGAAGGAAAATGTTCTGGTCGGAAGATTAATTCCAGCTGGAACAGGCTTTATGGTTGGTAAAATTAGAAAAATCGCCATGGCAAGAGATGCTGAAGCTATTGCCGCGTCAGCTTCAGCAGCACACACTATGCCAATTGTTAGTAACAGTTAATTTTTAATCGGATCATTCAAAAATAAATTTTGCAAGGCCATAACGGCCTTGTTCGGCTTCTTCTATCGAGTTGCATGACAAAACAGAACAAATTGGGATTATTTTCATATTTTCTTATAGACTATTCAGATAAAATACAATATTATGCATGTTGTGTTTTGGGGGTGCTTATGTTTGTATCTGCAGAGTTTCAGATAAAAACTTTCAAGACTACTCGTCGCTGGAAAAGTACTTTTCCAGTTTTTTTTATCAACAAATTTGGAGAAAATGAATGAAAAAGATTTATATATTAGCTACTGTACTTGCTTTTTGCTTCACATCAGAAGGAATGAGAAAATTCAATGTTAAAAATTTTGATGACTTAAGAACTATTCATGCGATGATAAAGAACAAATCAGACTCATTTGTTCATATTCCAACCAAAAGCCAAAATAAAATTACTGAGTCCCATATCATGTCTGAATTGTCTTTGCAATATCATTTAGTTGAGGCTGTAGATGGTAAAAAACGTCTTGCTGGACTTTCTGAAAGGGTAACTGAATTTCGTACTTTAATTCTCAATGAAAATCCATTGGGGTTTGGTGAGGATACATTTTTTATAGAAACTCTAAACGATATTGCGAAAAATATGCGTTCAGTACACAAAAATGTAAAAAGGGGGAGTAATTTTCAAAAAGAAAGAAGCAATATATTGCGTCAGCTAGGGTCGCTGTTAGAATATTTATCCTCTGATTATTTCGTAAGACCTTTCATGCTTACACCGATTGAATGTGATCAGTTGGAGATACTAATTCCTTGTATGCCAAGAGATATTGGTGCAACCATTAAAATAATTTCGACTGAGATAATTGATCCTACTCTTGTTCATTGGATGCTCAGTACAGTTCTTGCAGACCTAATATTTATTACATTCAGAGATTATCCAAAAAAATCTTTTCATAGTAATATTTCGTTCGTTAGAAAAGGCTTAGAAAAAGCAGCTAATTTTATACTTCCTAGGGGATGTATTTTTGGTATGAGTTTAGAGAAAACTAATACTCCCGGTGTAGCTATTACAACAGAAATTTCATTCATGTTGAAAAAAAAAGGGCGTTGTAGATCGAAAAAATCAATTATAGAATTGGTAAAACATTTTACAACAACATTTACGCATGAATGTACTGCTCATCCTTTTGGGTGGTTAGTCTTGGATAGCTCTTCTGAATATGATTACGAATCTGAGTAAGCCACTCGCAATTTAAAAACGAGTATTTTAGAGTTTAACTCTGGATAAATGTCATCTAAAAGTCAATTTTGCAAGGCCGTTACGGCCTTGTTCAGTTTCTGCTGTCGTCTGGCATGTTAGGACGCAAAAAAATATTATTTTTGTAGATTGTTCAAACAAAATTTAATATCATGCATGTGGTGTTTTGGAGGTATTTATGTTTGATATCTACATGATTTCAGATAAAGGTTTTCAAAGCTATTTGTATCTGGAAAACTGTTTTTCCAGTTTTTTATTAATAAATTAGGAGAAAATGAATGAAAAAGATTTGCGCATTAGCCACCATATTTGCTTTCTGCTTCACATCAGAGGGAATGAAAGAATTAGTACGCCATAAAAAATCCAATAGTTTTGATAGAGTAATTCCTACATTCTTTAAAGATAGCAAATCCTCACCTTCGTCAATATTTTCATCTATCAGTAATGCAGATATAGTTTCGTCACATTGCATTATTTCTGAACTATCTTGGCTGCATTGTTCAATAGAACTAGCAGAAAATGAAAGAGAGCTTCTTGAACCTTTTACAAGGGTGATTGGATTGTATTTTTTAATTCTTAAATTAAATCCGTTAAAGTTGGCTGATGATGTTTTATTTATGGGAACTCTCAACAACGTAGTAACAAGCATGTTTTCAGCACGCAAGAGTATAGTAGATTGTGGTACTCTTGAAGAAGAAATGGATAATATATTGCCTCATGTCGAATCACTATTACTGCATATAGCACCTAATTATTTTTTAAGACCTTTTACTGCTTTATTACCTTCTTCTGAATTTGATGAACCACTGATAGTACAAATTCCTGGTATGCCAATCGTAGCTAATGCTACTGTTAAAGTTGGGGTAAGTAAAAAGATCGATTATCACGGTACGCACTTTAGATTGAGTACAGCTTTTGCTGATTTAATGTTTGTGATATTTAAAAATAATACAAATGATATAGATCAAAAAATTTTGACTTCTATTGGAAGAGAGTTAAAAAAAGTAGCTTGTTTTGCATTTCCTAGTATATGCTGTTTTGACGTGAGTTTTGAGAAAGCTAATGATAATTTTAGCTCCATTGAAACAATATATTTTTACGAACGTAAAGGAAGTAGAAAAGCGAAAAAATCGTCTAAAGCATACAGGGGAACAGGAAAACCATCTAAAATGGGACAAATTCGTTTTGAAACTATATTTACAGATGAATGTCTGGATGAAGAAACACTGCTTTTGGAGACTTCACTGAGTGAATGTGCAGATGGAGAAGGATAGCTAGGGACTTCAGGTCAATCAGAACGTTTCTGCAACTAATGTTTGTACTTAAACGGCAACATAAATAGACGCGAATCGACGTATTGTCGCTACAAGAAGGTGCTTTCTGCTTTGATTTGAGGCATGAAAGCTCCTTCACGTAGGCAAAAATGCAGCCAAGCTCGCCAATCCGAGAGTGCAACAACGGTATCTGTTAAAATTTGAGTGCCTACATGCTTATAGCTGAATAAGAATTTATTTAAGAAGGCCACGTAAGGAAGTTTATCTCGATTTCGCAACAAATAAAAATGAGGTTAACATGGCTAAGAAAGCCCATCATCACGTGACCCAAACTCAAGGATGCAGTATTGAAGCGCTGTTGTCAATAGGAGTGTCGTACGCGAAATTGCTGCAAAAGCCGCGCACAGGGCCATTTAATTTTCGGTTATAATTTTTATGGATCGTTTATGGAAACGAGAACATTCGAAACGTAGATCAGTTAGCGATTTGTGCAACCTGCACGCGAGAGCAATCAATAAATTT
>JAISZX010000124.1 GCA_031284365.1 Holosporaceae bacterium | reverse complement strand
CATACTAAAACTAAATACAAAAACTAAATATTAAATACAGAATACTAGAGACGCGCGCGTCATTTGTTAAACAAAAATCCATCTGCACCGGAAATTAAGCTTTCGCACCGAGTGGTCACTGATAAACTATTGAATTACAGAATAATCCACATTAACAATATAACTATTAAATTAATTGTTGCACATAAAATCAATTGCCGAAAACGCGCGCGTTACGTGTTCCAAATAGAAACCCCATCTGCACCGGTATTTTCAATATTAAGCTTTCGCGCCGAGTGGTCACTGACGGACTCCAGAATTTTGAAATAATCCACATCACTAATGTAATTATCTTTTTGATTGTTGCACATTAAATGTGTTCTGTCAAGCTTTTTTTTGAGAAATTTATTGTTACATTTAATGATTTCTCCAAAAGGAATGCAAGTATCTTTGTGAAACGGCCGTTCTAATCACTAAGCGTAACCCTGGCAACAACCAGTACTATCACCTTTTCAGCTCCATGTTTTTTTAAAACTTTTGCGCACTCGTTGGCTGTAGCTCCTGTTGTTAACACGTCATCCACCAATACGACAGTCTTTTGTTGCAGAATACTTTCGTATTTTTCATTTACACTGAATGAACCTCTAACATTCTGTAATCGCATATTTTTCGATAATCCCTCCTGCTGTGGAGTACGCTTCGACTTTTGCAAAATTCGAGGTTCATACGTAATTCCGCTCATTTTTTCTAGTTCTCGTGCAAGCAATTCCGATTGATTGTACTTGCGTTTCAGTCTTTTAAAGAAGTGAATTGGAACAGGAACAAGAAGATCAGCATTCTGAATTGCATCCTTTGACGCACGATAGATCCATGTAGCAAGCTGCGGACAAAGGTATGTAGCATCTCCATGTTTAAATTTTAGAAGTATATTTCGGGATGAATCATCGTATTCGAACACAGCTATAACCTGATCGAAATTAGGTCTATTATTCAAACAATTAACGCAGATTTCAGTGATATTTACTTCAAATGGAGTTCCACAGATTTTGCATTTTGGTTCGCTGATCCATTTTATCTTTTTCCAACACTTCGGACATATCCCTTCAGAATCAACTATTTCTCCACAATTGCAGCACATCAGAGGAAAACAAACATCAAATGCATTTAAAATAAATTGTTTCAAACTAGCCAACATAGTACCCCAATTGTTTTTTTATGTTAGAATCATACGAAATTTATTGTAGGAGCATGACATGAATCTTTTATTAATTATTCCAATTGCGATACATACTACATTATCGATGATCGTTACTCTATCATTTTTATTTTCAAAAAAATTCGTTAATACTGAACTTAACAAACTTGAAACTGGAGGCAAGCTAGACAGAATCATCATTCTAATGTCAGGAATAATTTTATCGGCGTTAACAACCATAATATTTATCATGTGTTTAGACATATTTTTAGAATATATGAATATTGATGATAACATTATATGCGGTTCTTACTCAAAATTGATTGTAATATTTTCCGTTACGTTGATCTCAAGCTACATGATAACAGCTCCCAATCATTCACATTTAAGGTTTCTAAAAATCTCTGATAAAGAAGCTTTTTCTGTATACGAAAAATTTCTACGAATCATAGCCATTTCGCTCTTGGTAACTGCAACAGCATCATTCTTTCCTACACAAAGACACTTTTTTACAGCAACAATAATTGGTTACTATTTTTCAGAAATGATGCTTTCTAGAAAATTAATCAACAAATTATTTGAATTAATAAAACCAAAAGAGGAATCGTTTTCATGTAAACTAACTACTTTTATCAATCAAAAAATCGTTTTCATATGTTTGTTCGGGATGCTTTTTGCGGTTTTTATAAACCGCACACCAATCCGATTGTTTTTCTTCGAAAGCTTAAACAATATTTATTGCGTTTTAACAACGATCTTTCTTCTGCAATCTGTAATTTCACTAACAATAAATAAAATCATGTTGCAATTGGATTCAATACAGCACGGAATGCATTCTAAATTAACTGCATCTAGGCGTCAGAAAAATTTAATTTGGATCTGCGACGTGCTAGTAATTGTGTTTTATCTTTCAATAATATGCGTACTTTTAAAACATATTGGTGTCAATCTAAGAGATCATATTTTTCACGACAAAATCGTTACAATTGGCGGGATAATCTTTATGACCGTTATAATTTATAAGGGATTCAATGAGTTCGCAGATGCAATGCTAGAAAAAGCAAAAAATAGCGATAAAACTGACTATAGAGTAAAGCTACAAACATTTTTACCAACGTTATCAGCTATATTTTACGTAATTTTATTCGTAACTTCCTCTTTGTTGATTTTATCGAATCTTAAAATTAATGTAGCTCCGATATTGGCAACTTTTACTGTATTCAGCGCAGCAATTGGCTTGGCAGCTCAAGATATCATAAGATCTTTTTTACACGGAATTACGTATTTGATTGAAAAAAATCTCTATATTGGAGCGTATGTGAAAATTGATCAAAAATCTGGTGTAATTGAAAAACTTTCCACAAGAGTGCTGTATCTGCGAGACGACAATGGATCAGTTCATGTAATTCCGTACAGCGCAATCAGTTCTATTACAAACTGCTCAAGAAATTATTCATATTATTATGGCGAGCTTTGTTTCAACACAGAAGACGATATTCAAAAGATATCTCAACTCCTGACTGACGTTATCGAAAATATGAAAAATGATGATAAATATAAGAATATCATTCTTGGAAGCGCTGAAATACACGGCCTAAAACCATTTGATCTTGCCGGTCCAAAAATTTACTGGAGGGTAAAAACCGCAGCCAACAGCTATGGTGCCGTCGTAAAATACGAAATTTTCAAACGATTATACGTCGAGTACAAAAAACACAATGTCCATATCCCAATAGCAAACTGCACCGTAACACAAGTTTAAAGGACAACACAAACCAATGCGTGCACCACACAGGCGCACGCTTGCTTTATTGTATTTTCGAGCAGATTTAGTTTGAACCTGCAACAACGGCTCTGAGAATACCGTTATTTCCACGCTCTATTTTCATCAACTCCACAACTTTCGGTGTGCTTCCAGAGCCTGTCAGCTTAACTGTCTTCTTTTCTCCAGTACTGACATTGGTTATGCAAAGCTCAAAATTCACACATTTTGCATAGGACGACCCTTCAAAACAAGGTACTATTTTTACTTGCTCAGTGGCGTTTGGTTGTATAAGGATGTCGTTGAACAGAATGTTAAAATCATCTGTCACATTCTTTCTTTCGCCATTGCCACCAATTTGATAAATTTCTATGCGAAACGGGCACTTTCCAGCGCTTTTATTCGTTATACCACAGAAAAGCGGCTTATCCGAATTTTGCTGAAGACTACTTGTGCTTACTTCAACACCTATCGATCCTCTGACATCCATCTTCGCATAACCATCAAACGCCAAACAAAGAACAGCTAATATTCCAAAAATCTTTTTCATTATATCATCTCCATTTCCCGACTATAGCATGTATATAACGAAAAATTAACCCATTGACAATGACTTTTAAAAAAATATTTAGCTCTGTTGTTCATCACAAAATTATCCGATACGCGATTGTTACAACTGTGTATGGTTCAAAATTACTCACAACTAAAATAATATCTCTACAGTAGATTAAATCTATAAGTAAAATTTGAATTACCAAACAAAAAGCAATATAATCCCGTAACTGATTGTAAGTTGGATTAGAATTTTAGGAGTTACAGTTTATGGACGTTAGACTGCCATTTGATAAAGACGGTTGTAAGATAGCTGGAGTTGTAGCTGTTGTCGCCATATGTATTGGGAATATTGGTACAAACATGGGGTGGCTCGGCTTCCTTATGACAGCAGCGTGTCTTGCATTTTTTAGGGACCCGGAGAGAGTTCATCCATCAAAAAGTTCTGTTGTGGTGAGCCCAGCTGACGGGATAGTGTTAAAAATTTCTAAATGTACTCCGCCGGACGAGTTGGAACTATCTGGCGAATGGAAAAAAATTAGCATATTCATGAGCGTATTTAATGTTCATGTGAATCGATCTCCTATTTCTGGAGTAATAGAAAAAATGTTGTATATTCCAGGTAAGTTTTTTAACGTAAGCCTTGATAAGGCTAGTGAATATAACGAAAGACAAGCAATTTTTATGCGTAGAGCTGACGGAACTCAGATGGTGTTCGTACAAATCGCTGGACTTATTGCTAGAAGAATTCGCTGCGATGTAAACGAAAGACAGGAACTGGAGCTTGGGCAACGTGTTGGAATCATAAGATTTGGCAGTAGAGTTGACGTTTATCTACCCGGAGACTCCGAGATATTGGTAGAAGAAGGGCAAGTTACTGTTGCTGGGGAAACTATTCTGGCTGATATTACAATGGGAGACATATATGATGAAAAGAAATACTGAAAATTTTGAAAGTAACGAGATTGAAGAAGAGTTTTTTACTCCAAAGAGGAGTCCAGTCTTCGTACGATTTCTTCCGGGAATGATCACAATTTCTGCGTTTTGCGTTGGATTAACCTCCATTCGTTTTGCACTATTTCACAAATGGGAATTGGCTGTGCTTTGCATTTTTGTTTCAGCGTTACTAGACGCGGCCGATGGAAGGGTTGCGAGAATGTTTGGACAATCCTCACAGTTTGGAGCACAGTTAGATTCTCTATCGGATTTAGTTTGTTTCGGAGTGGCTCCAGCGATTATTTTATTCCTTAAATCTATATATTTGTTAGAAAGCACCGGTTGGGGAGCATGTATGTTCTTTACAGTCTGCTGTGCTTTAAGATTAGCAAGATTTAACAGTGAAATGCTTTCCGCCGATGATAAACAGGACTGGGAAAAAAAGTATTTTAAAGGTGTTCCTGCTCCGGCTGGCGCTATTTTAGCTCTTTTCCCAATGATTTTATTTTTTCAGACGGAAAATTACATGTTTCTAGCACCAAAATTCATGTCATTTTGTTTGCTTGCGGCTGGCACTTTGATGATCAGTTCTGTTCGTACTTTTTCTTCAAAAATGATCGAAATAAACAGTGGATCAATGCAAGTTGCATTACTGGCCACTAGTTTGTTCGTAATTTTAGTGATAACAGATGTGTGGATGACCCTTTCTGTCCTAATAACGATATATTTAATCTGCATTCCCTACGGGGCTTATGTCTACTCGCAGGTAAAGAAAGCTAAAATGAATGAAATGTTGTTGGAAGCTCCTCAAGTAAAATAAATGAAAAGATATTTAGTAATATTGTTCTTTGGCGCGTTGTGCGCCTTTCTTTTTCAAAGACACATTGAGCCTGAAGAAAGGTCTGCCATGTATGGAATTCTCTCCAGAGAAAATTTCGGCCCTTTTGACGAAGACAAGCGATTATACATTATAATTGGTATAGACTACATTCCACATGAACTTGTTGAATTGTTTGAAGAAATAACCGGAGTAAAGGTTATAGTAGATATATTTGATTCCAACGAAATTCTTGAGGCAAAATTGCTGGCTGGAGGAGCAAAGTACGACATCGTATTTCCGACAGCATGGCCTCATTTCTCGAGACAATTGAAGGCTGGAATCTACAGGGAATTTGACAAAAAACGTATAGATATGTCTGTTTTCGATAAAGATATTTTAGATAAACTCGCGGATTATGATTCTGATAACAAACACGCTGTTCCGTTTCAATTTGGTATATCCGGCATAGGAATAAATGAGAAAATCGTTAATCAACTGCTCGGAAATTTTCCGCGAAATACTTTTGCACTGCTGTTCGATCCGGAAAATGCAAAGAAATTGAGCAAATACAGAATATCATTATACGAGTCTCCAGATGAGATCTTTCCGGCTGTTCTGGCCTACCTTGGAATAGATCCAGAAACAGAAAAAGAAGATGATATATTAAAAGCTGCTGAGCATTTAAAAAAAATTCGCCCATACATATCAAAATTTACATCTTTTGGATTTGAAGATCTTTCTTCGGGCAACGCGTGTATTGCACTTGCAACTTCGGGAGATATTTTGAAAGTGCAACGTGATAATAATAATCCAGATATAAAATTTTTCTACCCCAAAGAAGGAGCTTCTCTGTGGATAGATGTCGCCGCAATTCCACTAAAAGCGCGACATGTCAATAATATATATGCATTTCTGAAATTCCTATTTCATCCAATGGTGATAGCTGAAGTTACAAATGTTACATCCAGAGCTAACGCTGTAGTGAAAGCTACAAAGTACGTAAGAAGCGACCTGAGAAATAATTCAGATATATATCCAAGCGCTGCTGTTCGCAAAAAATGCTATATAGAGAAACCACTTCCATCCAGTCTTGAATCATTAAAAACAAGATTGTTAACTAAGATTAAATCCATGGATAATTAATGTTATGCAGAAAATTATTTTAATACTATTTTTAGCTTCCTGCTCAAGATATAAAACTCCAGATTTACCCGACTTACAAAAAGAAACTTTTTCAACAGAAGATATTTTGCAGAAACAGAAAGAACTGGAGGAAAGAATTGAAAAAATAAGCGAATGAAGAATTAATAATTTTTATAATGAATTGGTGTAATATGATTACATGAATTAACATGGTGGGTTATGTCAATAAAGGACAAGTGCATAGCAATTGCTTCGGTCGTTTTGTTGTGTATTGTTGTTGCATTTTTGAATAAAAATTCTACGTCTAACCACTCACATAAGAAAAAAGCGTTCACTGCGGTGTCTGTGATGACAGTCTCAAAGACAAATGTGGCAACTATACTTAAATCTATCGGCACAGCCGTTTCGAACGAGTCTGTGGATATTATGTCCAATGTAACTCAACCAGTTGTTTCAGTTCACTTTTCTGACTGTGAACAAGTGAAAAAAGGTCAATTGCTAGTGCAACTGAATGTTGATAAGAAAATCGCTGAGAAAAAACAGGCCGAAATAAATTTACTCGAGCAGCAGCGAGAACTAAATAGATTGGAGATTTTAAAAAAGAAAAAAGTGATTTCAGAAAAAGATTATGATATTCAGAAAACGAAAATGCTTGATGCCCAAGCAAAATTGGACGCCATTAATGCTGATATAAGAGAAAGCAGCATTGTTGCTCCTTTCGATGGGATCCTTGGAATAAGAAAAGTTAGCGTAGGAGCTTTGCTGACAACTGGCAGTATCGTTACGACAATAGATGACATCGACAAACTTAAGATTGATTTTACGTTGCCCGAAAAATACAGTTTGCTGCTAAAGCCAAATCTGAAAATTGTGGCTAAAAATGATGCGTTGCAAGAAAAAAAATTTGAGGGAGATATTTTGGCGATTGTGCCGCGGGTATCCACAATTTCGCGTAGCATTTCTGTCAGAGGCATTATCGACAATAAAGAACATTTTCTCAAACCTGGCATGATGCTGAAAATATCAATAAAATTGATGGATCGTGAGGTTATCAGAGTTCCTGAAAAGGCTTTGTCCAGCATTGGTGAAAAACATTTCGTGTTTATTTTGTCCAATGAAAATAAAGTAAAGCGGCGCTATGTAAGCATTGAAGAAAGGGAGAACGGCTTCGTCGAGATAGAAAAAGGCCTGGAAGTTGGTGAAAAAATAATATCAGATGGACTAAATAAACTTAGTGATGGCGATTCAGTCCTGGTCGTTAAAGACGAGGATATAAAATGATTCGTTTCTTCGTTACAAGACCTGTAGCAACGACCGTTTTAATGATGCTTATTGTCCTTTTTGGATATCTGAATTTAAACAGATTACCGGTTCGGGAGTATCCCAATATCGAAGTTCCAACAATTTCCATTTCAACAACATACACTGGCGCTTCATCCAGAGTTATCGAAACAAAAATCACGCAATTGGTAGAAAATGCTGTGGCCGGAATCGAAGGGCTGGACAATATTCAATCTACCAGTAAAGAAGGAAAATCCAATGTTCAGCTTGAGTTTTCAATTAGTCGAGATCTTGAAGCTGCTGCAAACGATGTGCGGGATCGCATCAATCGCGTCCTGAACAAGCTTCCGGATAGTGCCGATATCCCGGTCGTACGCAAATTTGATTCCAATGGAACGCCAATCATGATGATTGCAATTACAAATCCAAATATGAGCAAGATTGAATTATCCGATTATGCTGATAGGTACATCATTGATCGATTTTCTGTGCTGGATGGAGTTGCGTCTGTTGACTTGATGGGACAGTATGAGCAATCAATGCGCATTTGGTTGAATCGTAAAAAGATGGCTGCGCGCGGAATCACAGTGGGTGATGTTGAAAATGCTATAAACACTGAAAACGTTGAATATCCAGCTGGGCGCATCGAATCCAGAGATAAAGAATATCCAATTACCCTAAATCGTCAATATAATACACCGGAAGATTTTAAGCGAATTATAATAACCAGGGATGAAAACGGTAACCCAATTAGGATTTCCGACATTGCACGCGTAAGTATCGAGCCCAAAAGCCAAAGAAGTTATTTTGAGGCTAACAAAGAACCGATGATTTCGTTTGGGATATCAAAACAATCCACAGCTGATTCAATTTCTATTTCGAAAAGTGCACGCAAACTTATAAAAAATATGCAATCGAAACTTCCGGACGGTATGCGCCTTACAATCCTGAGAGATGAGTCAGAATTCATAGAACAATCGATATTTGAAGTTTTCGAAACAATGATTATCGCCGCGATTCTGGTGTTTTTAATCGTGTTCGTCTTCATTGGATCGCTCAAAGCTGCGCTTATACCAGCCATTACAGTTCCGATTTCTATTGTTGGTGCCTGTATCGTTTTGAATGCACTGAACTATAGTATCAACATGTTGACACTCCTGGCGATGGTACTGGCTATCGGAATGGTTGTGGACGATGCTATTCTTGTGCTGGAAAATATACAACGCCGCATAGATGGTGGTGAATCCGTCCTTGATGCTTCAACAAAAGGAGCTAGCCAGGTGTTGTTCGCTGTAATCTCCACAACCGTTGTTCTTTTGGCTGTTTTTCTTCCAATCGGAATGCTTCCCGGTAAAACTGGAAAATTGTTCAACGAATTTTCCGTCACGATTTCTGCCGCTGTGAGTCTTTCTGGTATCGTAGCTTTAACTCTAACTCCAATGCTGTGTCGTTATTTTCTGACAGCACAAAAACAAAGTAAATTCAACATATTAGTTGATAAAATCATGCTTAAATGGCGTTCTGTGTACGGAGATTTTCTCAAAATTTTGATTTCGCACAAATTCATTGCGATATTTTCGTTTTTTGCGATCGTCGGGCTTACTCTGTTGATGGTATGCAGAATTCCAGGAGAGTACGAACCCCGTGAAGATCGCAACACGCTCATTGTTAAGATAAGTGCGCAGGAAGGCACTGGATTTTACACGATGTCAAGTTATATGGATTCAATTTTAAAAAAAATATACACGCTGCTTGATAGAAAAGTCGCAAACAATATCTTGGCGATGATCCCTGGATTTAAGGAATCAGAGGGTGCCGTTAATAGCGGAATGATTCTAGTTGAATTGAAAAAAAATGAAGAGCGTTCTCAAAGCGTTTTCCAGATTGCCACCGAGTTACGTTCCTTGCTTTCGAAAACTCCAGGCATAACATTTTCCACTGTTTTTCCAATGGGAATCGGCACGAAAGGTTCCCATGCTCTGCAATTTGTGCTCGGAGGATACGACTATGACGAACTTGTTAAATGGCGCGAAATAATCTTCGAGGAAGTAAAGAAATATCCTGGAATTTTAGATATAGACTGTGATTACAAAGAAACTACTCCAAAATTTAATGTGGATATAGATAAGGATCGCGCCGGAGATCTAAATATATCTGCAAGAACCATAGGATCGACGTTGGAGGTAATGTTTGGCTCCAAAAACATGACTAAATTTGTGGATCGCGGCCAAGAATACGATGTAATTCTTCAAGCTGATTCTAAAAGTCGCGACAATATAGACGATATCTCAAACATATATGTAAGATCTCTAAACTCGCCAATCCTGGTTCCGCTGGATAATATTATAAGTATCAGGGAAGTTGGTGAAGCCAGCAAACTTGGTCGCCAAAATAGATCGAGATCCATCACAATGTCAGGAAATATTAGCGATGGATATTCGCTAAGTGATGTATTAGGTTTTCTAGAAAATATTGTACGCGAAAAATTACCAGAATACGCACAGATCTATTACCGCGGACAATCGAAAGATTATAAAGACTCGGAGGGAGGCATATTTTTTGTATTTTTCATGGCTGTATTGGTGTCATACTTCGTGCTTGCGGCGCAGTTCGAGAGCTTTGTAAGTCCGTTCGTTGTTATGCTGACTGTTCCGCTTGGAGCATTCGGAGCTGTCCTGGTTCTGTGGTTGATCGGATATACAATGAATATTTATACGCAAATTGGACTTATCATGCTAATAGGACTCTCGGCAAAACATGGTATCTTGATAGTGGAGTTCGCAAATCAACTGCGAGAAGAAGGACTCAGATTCGAAAAAGCAATACTTGAAGCAGCTAAATTGCGCTTGCGTCCAATCATAATGACAGGAATATCCACGGTGATTGGAGCAGTTCCACTACTGATGGCAACTGGAGCAGGATCTGCCAGCCGACAAAACATTGGCGTAGTGCAAGTGTTTGGCGGAATAAGCGGAATACTGCTAACACTTGCTATAATCCCAGTTGGATACATAATTTTTTGCCGGAGCTCGAAAAATTAAAGATAAAATAGACCTGTTGCAAAAAATGCATTACGCAACAGGTCCAATGTACATCCACCTTACAAGCGATCCGGACTTTGCCGAATCACATTACTTATATAAGACTCAATTTGCGCCTTGTCATGGTTGATAATTACGAACCACATGCATTAGTGCAACAAAAAGCCTGTTTCTATACCCCTGAAAGCATCCTCCACCAGCATCACCATTAACATTGCCAAACAAAAGTTGAAAAAACAACGGCCTCATTTGCCTCATTCCAGGTAAATATTCATTTATCAAAATATAAATTTGCATAGCCACACGAATCAACCCGTGTTGACGCAATCCGTTAATCGGTCTCAAAAAATTATCTGCTTCATTAATCCAGTATTCATGAATCCCGATTTGATGAGCAAAATCATGACCAATTTCGCGTAAAACATCATGATAACCATCTTCCATATTTGCAATCTGTGTTTCATACAAACCATCACCACATGGAATATTTATTACTGCATCTAAAAAATGCACTACATCTTGATGATACCTATCAAATAATCCGTCATATGCGTGTATATTATCAGCCCTAAGCATTCCTAACGTTCTGCTATGTTCCATAAAATAATCAGTCACAACACCAATTAAAGGATCAAATACTTGCGCATGCGCAAGCATTGGCGCATGCGTAAGCATTGGCGCATGCGTATCTGCACCAAACGGTAATGCATGCGCAGGTCTTGATGCAATACCAAACGGTAATGCATGCGTAAGCATTGGCGCATGCGGATCTGCACCAAAAGGTAATGCATGCTCAGGTCGTGAT
>JAISZX010000028.1 GCA_031284365.1 Holosporaceae bacterium | reverse complement strand
TATTCTTTCTTCTGACATAACTGTTCTCCTAAAATCATACGCGGACCTCCTGCGCATTTACGAGATCAGTATAGACCTGTAAGAAAAATGCTCAAAAATGAGAATATTCTTAAGAAATCAAGGAAATATTCTACAGGACTTAGAATTTTAAAAAGAGCTTATCTTTCAGAGAAATTACAGAAAAACATTCTAAGAGTGGTAGAATTTACCTGATTTTGCTGAAGTCATCTTTAAGTTTCCGGTATTCTTTTCTTGGAAACATACTTTTCATCTTTTTTAAGTCTTCTTCTCTGTTCACTCTTTTCGTCTGGTCGGGCTTGCCTCGCCTACCGTCCGGAAAAAGCTCAGCTTCCTTTAAATATTTGCTGATCAGATCATAGGAAAAGCCGCCAATTTTTGCTCCGCCGGGGTTATACACAGTGTCTTTTTTGGAAACTTCTATTCCAAGGAAATGAGCAATAACTTCAATGGCAAACGGAATGTTCATATCGATTCTTTCTGCTTCAGCATCTTTTTTCAGTTGCGCCGCCAGCAATTGAATAAAGTCTTTCTTGCCAAGATTATGCTCGCTTTCCAACTGTGCCAGTCTCTTTTCTTGAGAAGCGCATTTGTCTGCAAGAAAATCTCTCTCCTTTTTCAAATCATCATAGGATAAAAAATCTTTGCTCTTGCGCTTAAAATCAGAGACAAACTTTTCACTGAGAAAGAACGGGAAATCTTTGTCGGACGCTCTGCGAGCCTCAAACCAATTGATTACATCAGCTTTGCAGAACACAGGTTCACCGTTTTCTGCTTTTTCAGGCTGCAATTCTTCCAACAATATGGCAACAAGATACTTTTGGGGCTCTTCAATCGGACCGATTGTTTTACTTGTGCTCGTCTGTTTCGGCTCTGTTGTTTTTATCTGTTCTTTTTGTGATTCCCGCGGAAAAATAACAGTTGTGCCCGGTTCATACTGAATATGTATCATATGAACACGAGTTTTTCCTATTGTTACTAATTTCAAAAGATCACCAAGCGATATCTTTTTGCTGTATACGTTTCCAAGCGAATTAACGTAACGTTCATAGTCATTTTCCTGATTCATTATTTTCCCTCCAATCTTTCCACATAATCGCCCCACCAATCCATCATTTTCCGACGCTCCGACAGATATTGCGCATGATTATAACTGGCTCTGACATGATTACGTTCGGTATGAGCCAATTGCCGCTCAATAACATCAGGTTTGAATCCGTTTTCGTTCAAAATCGTCGACGCTGTTGCTCTGATCCCGTGAGGTGTCATTTTTCCATGATAGCCGCTTTTCCTGAAAATGTTAGATAAAGTTCCGTTGCTCATTACTCGTGATATATCGTCTTTATTGGGAAATAAAAAATCATCAGAAAGAGATATCTTTTTTATCTTTTCAATTACCGCAACAGACTGCTTTGAAAGATGCACAATATGCTGCTCCTTCATCTTCATGCGTTTTGCAGGAATTCGCCATTCCCTTTTTTCAAAATCAAACTCGCTCCAACACGCCCCGCGCAGTTCTCCGTTGCGTACAAACGTCAAAATCAGAAGCTTCAGAGCTAATTTTGTAAGTTCCTCTCCCTTTAAATTTGGTAAATTTTTAAAAAATTCCTGAAATTCTTTTTCTGAAAAATGAGGATAATGTACAACTTTTGCCGAATGCAATGCTCCCTTCAGATCTGCAGTTATATCGTGTTCGGCACAATCACTCGCAATTGCATATCTGAATATCTGCCCGACATATTGCATTACAATATGAGCCGTTACAATTGCTCCTCGTTCTTCAATCTTACGAATAACAGCCAACAATTCTCGAGACGATATCTTTTTGATGGGAGTACTTCCCAAAAACGGAAACACATTTTTTTCAAGTCTCGCGGTTATTTTTTTGATCTGTTTGTCGGCAACCTCCGTCTTTTTCTTTTTTAGCCACTCGCGTGCTATATTTTCAAAGGTATTAACGATATCCTCTTTAAGTTCTGTCTTCTCTTTCTTCTTAACAACACTCGGATCTTCTCCGCTTTTTAGAATCTTCCTTGCAGCATTTTTCTTTTCGCGAGCTTCTTTCAGCGGAACTTCCGGATACACGCCCAACGCTATACGTTTTTGCTTGTTCCCGTACCTGTATTTCATACGCCAATATTTGCTGCCGTTCGGATGTACTTCCAAATACAAGCCTTCTCCATCCGTAACCGCATAAATCTTCTCCTTTGGTTTAGCATTTTTGCAAGCCGCATCCGACAGCATTTTATTTCCTCGATCCTGTCTTTTATGGCCTCAATTATGGCACTAAATTTTAGCGGATGCAACCGGATATTTTTAGATAAAATGAGATATGCAAAAGCTGTATCCTCTCATATATCAATAAGTTTAATTTGTATCTTGGATTTATACAGATCACTAAAAACTTACGTTGCGGTTTTGTTCGAGACCGTCTTCACAGGATTTTCGCGTATAAATTGCACACCTTATTATCTTACCATCCATAATTTATGCTCCTCCTACGTTAAAAAATTTTAGTCCATTCCATTTTGTGCCAGTAATTTTCGTGGCAATTGCTGACAGTGATTTATGAATCTCTCCGGCATAGGAAAAACCGCCGTCAACGACCAGTATTTCGATGTGTTTCCCTTTGTATTCTTTCAAAATTTTGCTTCCAACCATCGGATTGAACTTCCCCGATTGCGAATTCTTCGGGCTTTTGATTTTTCTTTCTGCTTCCCGGATTTTTATCTGCGTGACTTCATCAAGTCCTCCATAAATCAACTCCTGCGTGCGCCAGGCCAGCTTCGAAATCATGTATTGACGACTTAAAATTTCCGGCGGATGATCAAACATCTTGTCCCACAGGGCTTTCAGTTCCGTCATTTTTTTGTTCTGTAACTCCATAATCTGCCTTATCAGCGTTAAATTTCGTTCGCTATGCTCAATCTTAGCCATTATTTTTTCTCCTAATAGACAATATTATAACACATCTTTTCTCAATTTCCGAGCAGAGTCAAGTGCGAAAATCACTTTTTTTTCTTTATCTTGAGCTTTTTTCGCCTTTATGCAGCGTACAATGCCCTCATACATTATTCTTGCCAATTGGTCGAGTTTTGGATTTGCTGTCGTCGACTCTTTAGATCGCTTTTTTATTGTTTTAAACA
>JAISZX010000126.1 GCA_031284365.1 Holosporaceae bacterium | reverse complement strand
ATCATCCACAGCAAACCAAATGTCCATCCACTTCATAAGATAATCAGAAATCTCATCAACATATCCTTGCGATGGGAGCGTATCATGAGTATAATCTCTAAGCAATATATCTATGTTTCTTATACCGATATTGTCTATCAGATAGTTCCATATTTTTTGCGGATCAAAATGTGGATCAGCAACCATTAAAACGCCAAGATCCATCTGTTCTTCAACACACATGCGAATATTTTTGTCCACTATATCAAAGCTTCCCTTACCATTCTTAAGTTTTCTGTGTACGTTTTGATATTCTTCAGGACCGTCCACACTAATCCCCACTCTTATGCTATACTTTTTGAATATCTCAATCCATTCTTTATCTATAAGTACGGCATTAGTTTGTATATAAAAGAATGTGAGACTTTCAAAGTATTTACAATAATATCACATATTTCAACAAAATAATCCTTACCAATAGATAAAGGTTCTCCACCATGTAAAGAAAATGACACGTGCGATATTTTCTCTTTGCCGTTTAATTTCATTATTCCGTCACATAATTTATGAATAACGTTTTTTTCTATTTTTATAGGCCTTGTTTTATGAGGACTAACAATATTTCTAAAGTGATAACAATAATCACAGGCTAAAGGACAAACCTCCGATATTTTTAAAATTATAATTAAGTTACTAACATACATCCTTAGCCTCTTGAACAAAACACGAGGTGGACAATCTGTTCTGATCCATCCACCTCCTTTACACTCGAACCAGGTTCCAGCTTTGCAAAAATAGTAAAAAGAAATAATCTCTTATTTTCTGGGAGGTTTCACAGTATCCATCCATGGTATATCCTTTGAATGCCAACCAGGATGTTTCATCGTCCAGTCTTTATGAGTTGGATCTAGAGAAGATATTCTATCTTCCAGAATTTTACTTTTTTGACTTCCAAAAATATCTGAACAGATATCCTCGTTGTCTTGGACTTTAGCCAGTTCCTTATTGAGTAAGCTTTCTATTTTAGTAATCATGATAAATCTCCATAAACATTACTAAACCTGCAACTACCCAGCTACCACAACCACGCAGCAACCTATAAAATAGCTGCATGTTCATCTTATTGCCTTGCATATGCGCTGCCGCCATCCGATGGACGTTCTTAGAACGCGCCCAATATTTTGGGAAAATATATCCGTAACTATTACCTAGGTAATAATTACTTAGGTATGAAAATGGAAACAGCGCACAGGATTATGAATTTTTCAAATTTTCTTCCACATAATATTTCGTAAACTTCTTTTACTTTATTGAGTCTGAGATGAGACAGTCCTCTTTCTCTGGCAATTATTCCTTTAGCATAGAGAAGATCACTGTCTAACGGCAACATTTTAATAACGTCGTCCGCCTCTGAAGCTGTTTTTAACACCAGATCATATTTTCCTAACGCATTGTAAATTCCGGCTAATCTGCTCATGTGAATAGCCCACCTTCCGGCGACTTTTACGTTTGCAGTTGGATTTATCACCATGATTGGCGCAATTATCGCTACTGCTTTTTTCCATTATTTCAGCGGCTTTTGGAGCATTATTTCTGTTAATGCCATCCATAAAATAATTGAAAGCCATGTCGGCGTAAATATTCGATTTCATCTTCTGTAAAGAAATGTTATCGACTTTTTCTTTATCCAATTCAGCGATCGTTTTCTCAAAATAATTGTTGGCTTCATTAAAATGATCCTTCCGCATGTGTATTATTCCAATTAAACTGTAATTCATCGCTAAATTTACAAGATCGCTAGATGGTAAAGAATCAAGACTTCTTTTTAAATATAACATGGCTTCGTCATTGGCGCTCGTCAGAGTGCAAATTTCACCAATTTTAAGATTAATCAACGCAACCGTCTCTTGATTTAAATATTCATATTTTCATTATTATCAGCAATACCTTTAATTATTTCAAGCTCGCTTTTCTAGTCTTTAGTTTTCGAAATAGCTTCGGCCAGTTCAATGAAAGATAAAAAAAATACTATGGCCAGTTTCGGCATTAATTTCTCAAGAAATATCAGTTGCGATACCTGCAAAAATTTACGCGCAATGGTTGTTTTTCCACTGCCGCCTATTCCAATAATAACCGCAATTTTGATTTTTCCCTTTTAGATATGATACTTTCAATTTTAGAGGTGTAATCGTATCTATCGAGATAATTTTCGCTTTGCATAATTATATTGTTTGTTTTCTCTTCATTCCTATAAAATAAATACGCGGCGATACACAAACAAGAAACGCATACTAGTAGAGAAATTACCCATATCCATCACTTGTTTTTAGCGAAGAGTAAAATATTCTCTTTTGAAAGTTCACAAAATAGATCGTTAAAAAAAATGACATTCGCCTGAAATATTTATGAAATCCGAAATTTCTTTTTTTGAATTACATTTTATCTTTAACATAATATTTCTAACATGAGCTTCAACCGTCCTCGGAGAAGCACTAATCAGTATGCCAATTTCCTTATAGGATTTTCCGTTTATCAATAAAGAAATGGTTTCTATTTCTCTAGATGTAAATCCAATTTTATTTACTACTTTATATTTGTCTTTCACGGATCACCATACATCACAACGATTGTATACTGCAATAATAAAACAATCTATGCGTGCAAGCAAAGTTAAAAAATTGACCATTTTAGTCAACATTTTGACGAGATCTTTGTCTCTATTATTATATCGGAACTCGTACTCTTGCAAATGCATAATGAAATTTTCGTCATTTAATCCGTTGAATTTGGCCAATCTTCTATTGGCGAAACTCCAGATCGCCTCAATTCCATTAACGTGACTCTTTCCCCTCACGAATTCGTTCTTGCTGTGAAAAACTCGGGTCGTACCCATTGAGAATCAATCCATTGTAGGTCTTCCACCCATCCGTATGAACTGTTGATCCTTCAAGAATTTTCCCCTGGATTATGGGCATTAGCTCTTCACGAGAACAATTGGGAACTATGCTCACGAATACATTGCCGTCTCTCTTTAGCAGGCCGAACACCGGAGTTTTTCCTGCAGCTCCGCGACCACGCTTGCCTCGAACTTTTCTGGCTCCGAAGTAGCTTTCGTCTAGCTCAAAAATGCCGCAATTCCGAGCATTTTCCCGAAAATTTTGTTGGAATATGAGATCGCGAAAGTGGTTGTAGTAAAGATTGATGGTATTGCGATTAATCCTGAATAATTTACTTGCCGAACTGGCAGTAATATCCTCGCAAAAACATAAAATAATCCGATGTGCCCTATGTGAACTTAACCTGCTGAATTTCATCATATCTCATCCTAGCAATCACTATTTTGCTAGTCTAGAGCCCTGCTATTTGTGCAGAACAATCTAAATTTCAGATGAGATCAAATGGATTTGAAGAACGGCCGCCGCCGGCAGGAGTTGGTGAAGCTTCTTTTTTGCAGGGACCACTTTTTAAATACATCATCAAAAGCATATCTCGAGGAACCCAATACGTATAGATGGAAGCAATTACATTAATTTTTTGAGAAATATGAGGTAAATTATCGCCGACATCTAAAACAAAAGCAATGGGATTCCATTTTAAGAGGGAAACTTTATCGACCAGGATGCTGGAGACAAAACCATCGCAGAAGCATGTATCCACCCCCCCTTTACCATATATAGTAGTAAAATATGATGTTAGAGCAGGCTCAACGATATATAATAACGGTTTCCCTCTACTGTCGAGTGTACTCTTTTCCGGTAAACCAAGTATAGAGAATGGAATTTTCCCGACGAAATTGGACAAAGAACTGTCGTCGCTTTCGCATTCGCAGCCATCGTTCCCATGCGAAGGTCGAGGTAATCTATTATTATTGGCCACAAAAGAAGCTAATGCTACCGAGACAATAGCAATATTGTTTTTGATGACCTGAGCACGCATGGCTCGATTGGTCACAATCGTTTTAGTAACAAAAAAACCCGAGATCAATCCGAAAATAGACAAAGCAATTGCTATTTCTAATAAAATCGATCCGCGTTTACCAAATTCTAAATAAAAGCACACAATCTTTGTTTTTATTCTTGAGATTATACCGTGTTTCAATAATACATTCTCCCGTTGCAGCTGAAGATTTTATGGCTTGAACATCTCCGATGGTAGGATTACCAGTATCGCAAGCTTTGTCGATAGTATAAGCATCTTCCGGCGATAGAATTCCAGTAAAACTTTTATTATCGTTTGTTCCCCGACACAAAATAATCCAAACCCCTGGATGATCAGGAATATTTGAAGAGACCGAGTAATATCCTCCAACTTTGCTTACCGGATAACTATCAACAAGCTCAATACTTATTAAATCGGATGCCACCAGATGCTGCCAAAATCGTTTTGCATCTTCAACGGAAGATATAACTCCATTTCCGGAACCATTTTGCAACGAATCAAGGATCATTTCATGTGCAGCATTAAAATCTCCCGGTAACATTCCAAATTTATCAACAAAACCTTGAACTGCTACTTTGAAAGTATTTACCTGATTGATAACAGATCTAAGTTTTGCGGAATTAATCAATTCTTTTCCTTTCATTACAAAGCTAGCGACTATGCTAATGACCACCACAGCAATAGCTACTTCGATGAGAGAAAATCCTTTATTTGTATTGGAAAGTCTAATCATTTTTCAAACCTCAATGGTCTAGGGTCATTGGCAAAAGTATCATATAGCCTTTTGTCGACAGCGTGATGACCTTTACCTTTTTTCCGTAAAATAGTGGCTCTCAAAAATATGACTAACTCCGTAATATGAGTTGATTTATCCCTGCTTCCCGTGAGGAAATCAGTCTTTCGAAATATTGATGGTAATCCATCTCGATTATTATAGGAGGATTCCTGCATCAACCCTCCCATGACGACTATTTGTCCAGAACTCAGTTTTAGTACCGAATCCAATTCTCGAACATCGACAATTGGTATCCGATGATACTGTGTCCCCTGCCCTACTGCTGCATTGGCATTGTTCCCAGCAGCTGTTGTAGTCTGGTAGAAAAAAGGAACTTCTTTATAAGTAACAATACGAGAAATTGTTGGGCGCAAATTCAGTACAATAGTGTTATTTTTCTTATCCACTGATGGTATAACCGATATTATCAGCCCTATGGGAACAGTATGAATTGTTGTAGAAAGAAAGTCTGTACTGCGATTGTCTGAAACAGTTGCATATTGGCGCTGAAGTTCTGGAATATATACTATTTCGTTCTGAGCAACTTTCAATATGGCAGACTGATTATTTAGGACCGTAATTCTTGGACTGGATAAAGTTTTCACGGCACCGAATCTTTCAATTAATCCAGCCACAATGCTAAAGTTAGCTCTATCTATACCGAAAGAAAACAATCCATCCGCATTGGAAAATTTCTTCTCCAGTTTGGCGCCGCCATTGCGTATGATATTCCAATTAATACCGTTTTTATATTCATCTTTCAAATTAACTTCTAAGATTTTCGCTTCGATCAACACCTGTGATTCCGTGGTGTCTTTTAATAGATGCAGGTACTTTTGCACTTCATTATGCTTAGTCTGCGTTGTATATACGCTTATTAAGCCTCCCTGTCGATGAATCGAAAAATAAGAGCCGTCGTTTTCACTATCAATGATAGTCTTTAAAGAAGCCTCCAACTCTGCCCAAAAATCATTTTTCACTACCCCGGAAACGGTACTGCTAGACCCGTTGTTTGCTGCTCCAGATGAAGCCAATGCCTCTCCTTTTGTGCCGAGAGATTGGTTGGAAAAGATATCAGTAGAAACAGAAACAGCACTTTGGGTATCCCGTTGAATATTAAGAAATTGCATGTTATAGATCTTCAGCATGGGAGTATCTATTTCGATCTTCACCGAATTCCCACTAATGGTATACTTGAGCCCTATACTGCTGCAAATATCCTTTAAAATATCTAAGAATGGACGATTTTTAGCCGAAAAAGAAATACTTCCACCCACATCCTGAACAATAAAAATATTGATTCCAGCAAGATCCGCCATTTTGGTTAACGCTTCCCGCATTTTCATATTTTCGGTAACCGAAATTGAAATTTGTTTATAGAAGTTCTCATTTATCGTTGCTTCTTTATCGATCTCATCTTCTAGAAACTCATCCACATTTAAATCTGAAATAAAATCATCTAGAGGAGAGGATATGGTATCAAAAGCATTAGTGTTAAGATTTTTTTGCTGAGGAATTCTCGCATCATCAACAGAAGTACAGCCTGTTAAAAATAAAAGCATGATCCGTGACACCGCTTTGCACACTCAGCTATTCTCCGCTAAAATACTAAAATTAATCTAAAATTCTACAGAAAAAGGAACTAAAACTCTACAAATAAATTTCACTGCTACATAAATCTTGAAAAATAGGTCTCGAAGAATTACTTACCTCTTGGCAGAAGGACAATTATATCATTCTCGTGGGAAAACCCTATGACACTTTGGGCTTGTTCTTCTAGCAGATCCAGATCTAAATTATTGGATCTCATTAGACTGATTTTATTTTCTAAAAATTCATTCTCTTCTTTTAAATTCTCTAGTTCTTTTTCAAAACGCACAACTTCTTTGCTCAATTTAGCCCAAGAAACAGCTCCACGTGCTCCGCTAAAAATATGAAAAATAAAATAACCAGTTATGGATATCCAAACTATATTTGATACAATTAATTGAAAATTTTTTTTTAGAATTGGTGAGAGCATTTCAACAAGACATATCCTGGTATTCTATAGACTTCGCTAAATCATCAAACTTTTTCACGGATTCCATAAAATTTTTCATCAAATATAAAGGAACCATATTAGGACCATCAGAAAATGCATTCTGCGGATCAAAATGCGTCTCAACGAATATCCCAGCGACACCGGCTGCAACTGCTGCACGGGCCAAAGGCTCGATGTAGCTTCTGTTTCCGCCGCTAGACCCTCCTAGCCCACCTGGTTCCTGCACTGAATGGCTGGCATCAAAAATAATCGGAAAACCGTAATCACTCATGATCCTCAAAGATCTTATATCCGTCACCAGTTGATTATATCCAAAACAAACTCCACGTTCACACAGCATAACATTCTCATTTCCGGACATGACTACTTTCTGACAAACATTTTTCATATCCCATGGAGCCAAAAATTGGCCTTTTTTAAGGTTTATGACCTTGCCGGTTTTCGCCGCCGCAACCAAAAGATCCGTTTGACGGCATAAAAACGCCGGAATCTGTAAAACATCAACAACGTCCGCAACTTCTTGGCATTGCGATACTTCATGGACATCCGTAAGAACTGGGCATCCAAACTCCTGCTTTAGGTCTTGAAAAATTCTCAACGCTTCGTCCAGCCGAACACCTCTTCGAGAACTCAAACTTGTGCGATTAGCCTTGTCAAAAGAAGATTTAAAAATAAATGGAATTTTCAGTTCATCTGTTACTTGCACCAGATAATCCGCAACTCGAAATGCTGCATCGCGACTCTCGAGCGCACAAAGCCCTGCAATCAAAATAAGAGGAGCATCGTTTGCTACAGAGACATTCCCAACCTGAACAATCTTAACTGGCTGTTTTTTCATTTTGCGGCGTGGTTTTCATATCATTTGCGACTTTGAAGCAGGAGAAGCAGGCGTGGCAGGTGTATGTGTCTGATGATTTGTTGGTGTAGTAGATTCGGTTGGAGCTGCCGGCGCAGTTGTGGACCCATCCGGAGACGGAACTCCAGGAGCACCGGACTCTGTAGGAACAGTTTCATGAGCTACACTATCAATAATCGATTCCTTTTGAGGAGTTCGCTTCACAAGTTTTGCCATTACAAGACAATTGAGAACAAAAATCGTCATGAGAATCGCCGTAGAGCGCGTCAAGACATTAGCTTGACCACGGACAGAAAACATTCCGCTCGCAGCTCCACCTCCACTGGATCCTAGGGCTCCGTCGGAATCATGCTTTTGCAGCAGGATCAATCCAATTATGGAAATCGTAAGAACAAAATGAACAGCCAGTAAAAAAGATAACATGCATAAACTCCTATTCGTACTCTATTGCGCTATTGGGACAAGAAGATGCACAACAACCACATTCAAGACACTTATCTACATTTATCACAACCTTTTCATTTTTTTTCTCAATCGCCTTTACTGGACAAACATCTAAACACGCAAAACATTTTTTACACTTTTCTTGTATGATTTTCATATCTTTCCATAAATACTTTCCGGGTAGATAGTATAGTTTTTTCGGAACAGGTGCAACACAGATTGTTTTAAGGATTGCCCTATAGAGATATCACATGATATACTTTCTTCGTTACATTATAGAGCGTTTATAGTGCATGTATGTAAATTTTGCGGCAGTGAATCGCTGATCAAGAGGGGGTTTGTTCGTGACAAGCAGCGATATTTTTGTAAATTATGCAAACGTCATCATGTTATGGGCGATGACCGTGAGAAATATCCGGAGCAAGTAAGGCTCACAGCAATTATATTGTATCTGGAGGGCTGCGGTTTTCGGCGAATCGCTAGGATTTTAAGAGAAATTTTTCGCATTAAGGTTCATTATCAGCTTGTAATTCATTGGATAAAGCAAGCAGGCGTAAAGTTGGAAAAGCGAGAAGAAAAACGCCAAGCTCTGACAATTCCAGTGTTGGAATTGGACGAACTCTACACCTATGTCCAAAAAAAACAAATAAAATCCGAGTATGGACTGCTGTTGCTAGAAACAGGCTGCGTTTTAGTGCATTTGAAGTCGGGAACGGAAGCTCGGAAACTTTGAGAAGTCTCTGGGGCAAAATCAAAAAAAATGACGTAGGTATTGTTTGCACCGATGGAAAACCTTCGTATTCAGAGGTTTTATGTGAAGATAACGACATTAAACATGTGATGACAAAATCTGAAACCTGTTTGGTGGAGTCATACAATTCTGTTCTAAGTTATTACCTAGCAAGACTCCACCTAAAGACTAAATGCTACTCTAAATCAATAAAAATGCTCAGAACGTCTGTAAATATGTTGATTCATAAAAATCTATTGATATCTTTATAGGGCAATCCCAAATTTTTAGAGGTTACCGGTCCGACCATTGAAGACCGCCATACCATTAAATTCTCCGTGACCCCTGGTTTGGAGATAAATCTGAAAATTTTAGAGAATTTGGACGGCTTGGAGAATGAATGCGGGACGAGATATTGTCGATTTACGTTAATACGATGCCAGACAATGCCTCAATACACAAGTCGAGAGAGGTTCGAACACTAACCCTGTTCTGGGATAAGTATTAACTGAGAGAAGAGGGTTGAAAAGGCGGAAATTTTGTAGATTAGACCTCTTTCGAAACCAGCATAAAGAATTTTCCTTGTTACAAATTGCAGCGATTAGATTGAATCACAATCCGAAACGTTTTCGTCTGTTTCTGTACGTATCAGCGACGATTTTAAATCGTTTAATCGTGGCTATTACATTCTCCACAAACACTCTTATTTGAGATAATTCTCTGTTTTTTTACTTCTCTTCTTTGGGACCTCCGAATTTGCGTGAATCCTTTGAATCGGACTCTCCTATGCGTCCATCAGAACAATCTGACTCTCAGAACTATCTTGCCCGGGCAAAATCAGGATGCTTGATTAGTGTATCTTCCACCCATTTTATCGTCTTGTAGGTTGTGCTTTC
>JAISZX010000117.1 GCA_031284365.1 Holosporaceae bacterium | reverse complement strand
TTGAGCAGAGTGATTCTTTTTATGTGCGGATTTCCCTGCAGAATCGCGTTCAGCAGACACATAAGCACCTTCTTATGCTTCTCTGCGCCAAACAGATTCGCAAAAACGAAATCCGAACTTGGATTTAGTAGCCCGTCCATAAACTGCCCCAACCGTATGCATTGTGTTGCAGTATATCATGTCTTCTTGTAAAAATCAAGCCAATTGTTGTGTACAAGATGGATTGCAAACATTTGTCAAGAAAATTCAGTCGAATGACAAACCGTGCTTTTCTCTAGGAAAAAGCCCTGATTTTTTGGTGATTTGAGACACTAATCCTCCAACAAAAAGCTAATTACAGAATTCATTTTTATGAATCCGTTTCTAGTTAGTCTGATGAATTCATTTGAGTTTGATATTAAATTTTGTTCTTTCAAAAATTTTAGTTTGCGTTCAGTAATTACTTCATCAACGATCCGGGGAGAATTTTTTTTGTATAAATTTTCGATTGCCACCCCACCTACCAAACGCATCCCCATCAGAATCATTTCCTGAAGCTTCTCCCTTTCGTTTAGGATATTTACTTCTTCCGCTTCGCCAAATTTCGCTCTCCACAAAAATGGATCCGATGCCTTCACAATTTCACATTTATTACCATCAAAAAAAATGCGACTGTGAGCGCCTGGGCCAATTCCCAAATAATCTCCATACTCCCAGTAGGAAAGATTGTGGCGAGATTCAAATCCGCGCATCGAATAGTTTGAAACTTCGTAGCGAAAAATATCGCGACTATGCAAAGTATCTTCAATAAAATTATAGAAGTTAACCTCTTCATTTTCATCGATTTTTTTTATATCGCCGGACAGCATTTTTCGATAAAATGGGGTGTTTTCTTCAAAAACTAGTTGATAGCATGAAACATGTTTGCATCCAAAATTTATGGCATGATCAAGATCATCCCGCAAATTTTCCATGGTTTGGCATTCATATCCATACATAAAATCGAAGCTGAAGTTTTCAAAAATTCCCGAAACGATTTCAGATGCATTAATCGCCTGTTTTCCATCATAAATTCTTCCCAAAAATTTCAAATTTTCATCTGAAAAGCTTTGCACACCAAGAGACAATCGGTTTATTCCAGCATTCTTAAAATTTTGCATTTTATTTCTATCGAAAGTCGCTGGATTTGCCTCCAAAGTAATTTCCACATCGCATTTTATCGAATATTTTTTTACAATGAAATTCAAAATTTTATCGACCGATTCAGGATGCATCAACGATGGTGTTCCGCCCCCAAAAAACACGCTACCCACGCACCTAGAATCCAGATATTTACTGCTATTTTTAAGATCCAGCAGCAAAAGTTCTCCAAACTCTTTGTATAATGAAGCGTCAAACGATGGCACACTGGCAAAATCACAATACGGACATTTCGACAGACAAAATGGCCAATGAATGTATATTGCGAGATCTTCCATTTATTTTAGAAGTATGCTCTTTTGCATTTCAAAAATTTGATTGATTCCGTTTCTAGCATAGTTAATCATCTCGGTTAGTTGACAATCTCTAAAAACACCATTTTCACCGGTTGCCTGCACTTCAACGATATCTCCAGTATCGATCATCACAAAGTTTGCATCGACTTCCGCACGTGAATCCTCGATATAGTCCAAATCAGTTACAATTTCTCCACTAACTATTCCGCACGAAACAGCAGCAACAAGATTTCGAAACGGATTTTGCCGAAACTTCGTTTTTTTTATGGCCAACCCGAGTGCAACGCATGCTCCGCAGATTGATGCTGTTCTCGTACCACCGTCGGCTTGAATTACATCGCAATCTATTTTTATTTGGCGCTCCCCAAGTGCTGATAAATCAATTGCAGCTCGAAGAGATCTACCGATAAGACGTTGAATCTCATGAGTTCTTCCGGACTGTCTTCCTTTTACAACTTCCCTTTCCGTCCTCGTCTGCGTTGAACGAGGCAGCAGTGAATACTCTGCCGATATCCACCCCTGCCCAGATCCTTTCAAAAAAAAAGGAATCTTATCTTCAATTGTGGCAGCACATAAAACTTTGGTTTTTCCAAACGATACAAGGCAACTTCCCTCAGCGTGCTCCAGGTAATCTGGAATCATTTCCACTTTTCGCAACTCATCGTTTGCCCTACCAGAATTTCTCATAACTTTTCCCAAAATTTTGTCGATACTCTTCCCATCGTTTACAAAAAAAGTAAAAAAAGCGTCGCCACAAATTTTGCAACGACGCAGCAAAAATCTCTACTACACAGCAGCCTGATCAGTTGCAGTTTGGTCAACATTGGATTTAGTTTCACTCGGCACTTCTCCTTCAACAGTCTTCTGACCAGAAAACTTCGCTGATTCATCACGATCCAACAGTTCAATGACCGCAATTGGAGCCATATCGCCTTTGCGAAATCCACACTTCACGATACGCGTATACCCGCCGTTGCGGCTCGAGTAACGATTCGCCAAAGTATCAAACACCTTTGAAACTAAATCATTATCCCTCAACTTCGCAAACAAATTCCTACGATTAGCAACCGAAGATTTTTTCCCAAGAGTAATCATTTTTTCAACAATTGGCCTCAAATCCTTTGCTTTTGGAAGAGTCGTAATAATTTGCTCATACTTAAGCAAAGACTTCGCCAAACTGCTAAACAATGCCTTTCTCTGAGAAGTCCTTCTGTTAAATTTTCTTCCGCTAATTCTGTGACGCATAATAAGTCCCCTTCAAACTTCAAAATTTATTTTCTTGTGCTTTTTTAGCCGCATCATCTACATTTTCGACCGGCCAACCAGTAACCTGCATACCTAGGTAAAGTCCCATTTGCGAAAGAACCTCCTTGATCTCATTCAGTGACTTTCTTCCGAAGTTAGGAGTACGAAGCATTTCACCTTCGGTCTTTCTGACCAAATCGCCTATGTAAACAACATTATCGTTCTTCAGACAATTCATGGAACGAACAGAAAGCTCGAGATCCTCGACTTTTCTCAGCAAATTCGCATTAAACGGAAGAGGCTGATCCTGCTCCACCTCAACTTCCTCAACTTCTTCTTCGAAATTGATGAACTTCTGAAACTGATCCTGCAGTATCTTCGCTGACATAGCCACAGCGTCCTCCGGAGTTATGGAACCATCTGTTTCCACATCCATCACTAGCTTATCGTAATCTGTTGTTTGACCAACACGTGTATTTTCAACATGATAAGCAACTTTTTTCACAGGATTAAATATGGAATCAATAAAAAGGGTGCCTATCTGAGCCCCCTCACTGCGATTCATAGTTCCCGGAACATACCCGCGGCCAACTGACACTGTCATCTCCATAGAAAAAGGAACTCCATCCCCAACCGTGCAGATATGGTGACCTTCGTTCAGTACCTTGACCTCAGGGCCATGCTCGAACATGCCGGCAGTAACTTCGCACGGTCCAGTGACACTGACACGCATCTTTCTTGATGCTCCACACTCCATTTTCAGAGGAATTGACTTAACGTTCAGAATGATATCCGTAACATCCTCAGATACGCCAGCTATAGTTGAAAATTCATGAACAACGTTATCAATTTTCATGGAAGTAACGGCTGCTCCCTTCAGTGAAGACAACAACACTCTACGCAAAGCGTTCCCGAGAGTTACTCCGAATCCCCTTTCCAAAGGCTCTGCCACCACGGTAGCCATACATTTACCCGTATCGCCGTCAATCCCATCAACTTTAAGCTTATACGGCTTAATTAGATCTTGCCATTGTTTTTGAATCACCTAAACCTCTCTTACTGTATCAAACTCTACGACGCTTTGGTGGTCTACAACCATTATGCGGGATAGGAGTTACATCTTTTATGGATCCGACAATTAATCCAACTGACTGAAAAGTTCTCAAAGCCGATTCCCTTCCAGAACCCGGCCCCTGGATCTCAACATCGACATTTTTCATGCCGTGCTCAACTGCCTTAGACGCGGCTTTCTCAGCAGCAACCTGTGCTGCATACGGAGTAGATTTGCGCGACCCCTTAAACCCCAAACTTCCAGATGAGCTCCAAACAATCGTATTTCCCTGCGCGTCTGCGACAGTGACCATCGTATTGTTAAACGTAGCATTTATATGCACGATTCCGGAAGAAATATTTTTCTTATCTTTCTTTTTTAATTTCTGACTTTTCTTGTACGCCATGAAGTCCCTCTTTACTTGGTTACCTTCTTTTTACCTGGAATCGCTTTTGCTTTTCCTTTCCTTGTGCGAGCATTTGTATGAGTCCTCTGTCCATGAACTGGAAGCCCTTTTCTATGCCTAAGTCCTCTGTAACATCCGAGATCCATTAATCTCTTGACGTTCATTGTAACAACGCGCCTCAAATCCCCTTCCACTTGATAATCACGGTCGATTATCTCGCGAATTCTCAGTATTTCGTCATCAGTAAGTTCATACACCCTCCTAGCATCAGGGATACCAACCTCACGACAAATAATGCTAGAACGACTAGGTCCTATACCATAAATATACCTGAGAGCAAACTCAACACGTTTCTTATCGGGTAAATTAACACCAGCTATACGAGCCACAAATCATCTCCTCTTTTCTATTCCAAACCCACACAAACAGGCGTTAACCTGCTGCGCAACTTCCTCAGGAGTTACACTCCCATCAACTTTCACGATTCTATCCGAATAATATTGGGACAGCGGAAGAGTCGCCTTCTCATACTCTCTCAATCTATTACGAACAGTCGCTTCCTCGTCATCCTTCCTTCTTACAAGCTCACCACCACAGGAACAAATTTTTATATTGTCCTTCGAACCATAGGTGTTACCACATTTCACACAAACGCGACGCTGCGAAATTCTTGCAACCACCTCTTCCGCATCAACAACAAGCTCGATCACATGGATAGCATCCCTGAATTTACCAGACATCATTTCATCCAAAACGCGTGCCTGATTTTCTGTTCTTGGATACCCATCCAAAACGACGATGCTCCCATCTACGGCAATCTTCTCAAGATTCTTTTCCACAATCTCGTTTACGAGATCATCACCAACGAGACCACCAGAACCAAGAATATCCTCCACCCTACGACCAATCTCAGACTTTTCTTTTACCTCATTTCTCAACAAATTTCCAGTGGAAAAATAAAAAACATCATATTTATCTTTCACGTACTGAGCAACAGTCCCTTTACCTGCTCCCGGAGCACCCAAAAGGATCAATATTATCGCTGACTTTCTGGTCATTTTTTCTTTTTCTCCGCTTTTTTTAGAACGCCTCTATACTGATGCGAAAGCACGTGGGTGTAAATCTGCGAAATCGTATCCATGGTCACACCAACTATAATTAACACACCGGTGCCACCGAACAAAAAATGAATCCCAAACTTTGCGTTCATGATATCCGGCAATATACATACAAATGACATATACAGAGCGCCAACAGTTGTTAATCTTGTTAAAATATAATCTAAATAATCAGCTGTTGCTTGACCAGGACGAACCCCTGGCACAAATCCGCCGGCTTTTTTCAGGTTATCCGCAGTCTCAGTCGGATTAAACACGATGGCCGTGTAAAAAAACGAGAAGAATAATATCATCAATATTAAGATAAATGAGAACAAAACACCTCCTCGACTGAAAAACGCAATAAACGATCTCAGTAACTCGTTATCCGTGTCATTCACAAAACTGGCCAACATCAATGGCATAGACAGCAAAGAATAGGCAAAAATAGGCGGAATTACTCCAGCAGAATTGATCTTCAGCGGAAGATGATTGCTCTCCATACCTTTTCCCTGAGCCATGGCTTGTCTCTGAGGGTAGCTAATTGTAACACGACGCTGCGCTCTCTCCATGTATACAACGAAAACTATCACAGCAATTGCAACAGCAAATATCGTTACTACAGAAAAAACCGACAGAGCCCCTGCCCTACCTAAATCAAAAATATTCGCAATGCTAGCCGGCATATTAGCAACAATACCAGAAAATATTAGCAACGAAGACCCATTTCCAACTCCTCTGGAAGTTATCTGTTCCCCCAGCCATACTAAAAACAATGTACCACAAACTAGCGTTGGAACAGCAATAACCGGGAATATTCCACCGATAACCACAGGACTTCCCTGCGAATTCATCAAAAAGATACTTATACCGTACGCCTGAAATCCAGCGATAAAGATAGTTAGATATTTCGTATATTGATGAATTTTTCTGCGACCGCTTTCTCCTTCTTTTTTCAATGCTTCCAAAGTAGGAGAAACCATAGTAAACAGCTGGATAATAATGCTAGACGAAATATACGGCATAAGGTTCAGAGCAAAAATCGTCATACGACTCAAAGCACCTCCCGAGAACATGTTGAACATGCCCAAAATGCCGCCGCTGTTTAAGTGCCGATTAGCCAACTCTGCGATCGCAACCGGATCTAATCCCGGAAGCGGAATATAGGTGCCAATTCTGTAAACAAAAAGGGCAAAGACCGCAAAAAGCAACCTTTTCTTCAAATCAGACGCCTTAGCAAAGGCATCCATACTTAAACTTTGATCAAAAACAGAACCAGCCATCATAATTACCTAAATTATTTGAACTTTTCCACCGGTTGCCTCGACTCCTCGAGTCGCAGCATCAGACGCATATCCAACAGAAATTTGCAGCGCTACCTTCAGCTCCCCCTTCGCCAACAAACGAAGAGAAGTAGAACCATTACGCACAGCCCCAATTTTCTTTAAAACATCAATATTTACCTCCTGCCCCACAGACAAATCACCAGTATCGCAAAATCTCTGCAAATCGCCGATGTTTACACAGGAAACCGAAGAATTCAGCTTTTTATGGGACACGAATCCCCTCTTCGGCAATCTTCTATAAATCGGCATCTGACCGCCTTCGAACCAGCTAACTGCTCCGCGTCCAGACCTTGCCTTGCCACCCTTATGACCGTATGAACAAGTTTTTCCACACCCTGACCCTATGCCGCGACCAAGAGCCTTCTTGTCAATACCGCTGCGAGCTTTCAACCCTCTCAATCCAAAACCACTCATTGTGCATCCTCAATTTTCACCAGATGAGACACCTTTCTCAGGAGACCCCTTATGCATCCATCGTCTTTTACAAAGACCTTTTTCCCAATTTTTCCTAAACCAAGAGCCCTCAAACTCAAAACCTGAGATCTTTCACATCTCGCATTTCCTCTAGTCTGAACAACACACAAACCACCAGTTTTAGCGTCTGTATTTGCTTTTACCTTTGCCATCGATACCTCCCTATTTCCCTAAAGTACGGCGAGAAGTGATGTCGCCTACCCTCTTTCCGCGCTTGTTAGCGATATATTTCGGAGACATAGTCGACTGCAGCGCATCAAAAGTCGCTCTCACCATGTTATGTGGATTCGCAGTACCAATACACTTGCTAACTACATCCTGAACACCAAGAGCCTCAAAAACAGATCTCATAGCACCACCAGCTATGATTCCGGTACCAGATACAGCCGAACGCAGAACAACTTTTCCTGCTCCGAATCTTCCGAAAGAATCATGATGCAATGTCCTACCCTCGCGCATAGGAATTCTAATCATTGATCTTTTAGCTCTCTCCGACGCTTTTTTGACTGCATCAGCAACTTCTCTCGCTTTTCCGCTTGCGTACCCTACTCTACCGCGCCCATCTCCAACAACGACCAAAGCAGAAAACGAAAATCTCTTTCCACCTTTGACAACCTTAGCGACACGATTTATGGCCACAAGTTTTTCTACATAAGCTACTTCTTCACGACTCATAAAATTATTCCTTAAAATAACAATCCACCGCCACGAGCACCATCAGCAAGATTCTTCACTCTACCATGATAATTAAACCCGCCACGATCAAAAACTACTTCTTTTACGCCAGCTTCAACTGCTTTTGCCGCTATCATTTCGCCAACTTTAAATGCAACCTCGCAATTTGACGTTTTTCCGGTCTTTCTAAAATTTTTATCCAGAGTAGACGCAGCACACAAAGTTTTACCGCAAGAATCATCAATTATCTGCGCATAAATATGGCGCTCAGACCGAAAAACCGACAATCTTGGCTTTCCGAAAGACTTACAACGCGCTTTATAGCGAACTCTTTCCGCTCTGCGCTTAAATTTTTTACAAAATCTAGGCATGATTATTTCTTCTTTCCCTCTTTGCGGTACACAAACTGACCCCCTAAAATGACTCCCTTACCTTTATACGGCTCTGGAGCCCTAAACTTTTGTATTCTTTTAATAATTTCACCAACACGCTGCTTATCGGCTCCAGAAACTGCAATTAATGTTGGACTCTCACAGACTATCTTTATGCCTTTGGGAATTTCCAAGACAATATCGTGACTGTACCCCAATTGCATGACCAAGTTTTCGCCACGAACGCTGGCTTTGTAACCAACTCCCACAAGATTCACTTTCTTTACAAAAAGCGTTGACAAACCTTGAACGGCTTTGGAAACGATCGATCTGCAGGTGCCCCACATAGCGCGCGCCTCTTTACTATCGTCGCATGGCTTAAACACAATTTTACCATCAACGATTTCTGTGGTCACACTTTCATGCACCTTGAACTCGAATTCACCATTTTTCCCTTTTCCAGTCAAGACCCTGTTATCGAGCACAACAGTAACTCCCGCCGGAATTTCTACTGGATGTTTTCCAATTCTTGACATATCTAGAACACCTTACATAAAATTTCGCCGCCAACATTATTACTTTTGGCTTCTACATCCGACATAATCCCCTTGGAAGTCGAGAGCACATAAATACCAAACCCATTATACACGGAAGTGATTTTTTTCAGTTTTGAATACACTCTACGACTCGGCTTAGAAACTCTGTCCAACATATTTATAACTGACCTTCCTTCGTAGTAACGTAGATCTACTCTCAAAACATTTCGATCTTTTACAACGATTTCTTTAAAGCCATTTATATATCCCTCGCGCTCCAGAACTTGCAGAATCCCCGCTTTAATTTTGGATGATGGGATATCAACTGTTTCAAAATAACGCTGACAAGCATTTTTAATTCTTGCTAGCATATCTGAAATAGGATCTGTCATCATTCTATTATTCTCCTACCAACTTGCTTTGCGAACCCCAGGGATCAACCCACTGGCCGCCATCTCTCTTAACATAATACGCGAAACACTGAATTTCCTATAGACCCCACGGGCGCGTCCTGTAATCGCACAACGATTACGAATCCTAGTCGCCGAAGAAGTCCTTGGCATTGCAGCCAATCTCAGCTGAGCAGCAAAACGCTCCTCCGCCGGCAATGTCTTATTCTTTATCACAGATTTTAATCCAGCACGCTTTACCTTTTTGGAATCCACTTTCTTGCGAATTCTCTTTGCTGATTCAATACTACTCAACCGAGCCATAGTCTCACATCCTTCACGAAACAAATGGAAAATTAAACGCTTTCAGCAGCGCGGCCGCATGTGCGTCATTTCTTGTACTAGTAACAACCACCACATCCAAACCATGGATATTTTCCACATTGCTCACGGCAACTTCAGGAAAAATTATCTGCTCCTTAACTCCAAATGAATAATTCCCATTGCCATCAAACGATTTTTTTGACAGCCCACGGAAATCTCTCACTCTCGGAAGAGCAATATTTATAAGTCTATCCAAAAACTCATACATCTTATCGCGACGAATCGTTACCATCGCACCAATTTTCTGTCCCTGGCGCAACTTAAAAGTAGCAACGGACTTGCGAGCAACGGTTAGAACCGCCTTCTGCCCGGAAATCATCGTAAGCTCTTCAACAGCCTGCTTAGTGTACTTGCCATCAGAAGTCCCCTCACCTACTCCCATATTAAGAACAACTTTCTCCAATCTAGGAACTTCAAAATCATTAGACAACTTTAAATCTGATTTAAGCTGCGGAACAACTTTCTCAAAATAATAATCTCTCAAACGAGCCATAATCTTCTCACACCTAGCTTATCACAGAACCTGTGCGCTTTGAAACGCGCACTTTCTTACCATCAACAATTTTCATCTCAACACGAGTCGGCTTGTCATCGGTAGAATCGATAAGCATCACATTGGAAGCATGTATCGACTTCTCCTTCTTGATTAACCCGCCAGCGTTAGCCATCGAAGGTTTTTGATGCCTCACGCAGACATTCACATCCTTCACAACGACTCTTCTCTCATCTCTTAGGACGCTTAGAATCTCTCCCCTTGCGCCTTTATCTTTTCCGGTAATAACCTGAACCGTATCACCCTTTTTAATACGCCACTTATCCATTATAGAACCTCCGGAGCTAACGAAACTATCTTCATCATATTTTTAGTGCGTAATTCTCTCGTTACGGGCCCAAAAACGCGCGTACCTATCGGTTCGCCTTGTTTGTTTATTAACACAGCAGCATTTTTATCGAATCGTATAACGCTACCATCCTTGCGATAAACAGCAGACGCAGTTCTAACAACAACAGCCTGCACAACCTCTCCGGCTTTCACTTTTCCACGAGGAATAGCATCTTTTACAGATGCGACAATGACATCGCCAACCCTAGCATACCTGCGCCCAGCTCCGCCAAGAACTTTAATGCACATCAACTCACGGGCTCCAGAATTATCGGCTACAGTCAATCTGGTTTGCATCTGAATCATAATTGTGCTCCTTTGATCGAATTATTACCGACAACAACCCAATGCTTAGTCTTAGATATAGGGCTTGTCTCGCAAATCACAACATTATCACCAATGTTACACTCATTTTTTTCATCATGAGCGTGATATTTTTTCGTAACATTTACATACTTCTTGTACTTAGGATGCATCACACGCCTTGTTACAAAAACCGTGACGGTCTTATCGCAAGCGTTACTCGTAACGACTCCTTCCAAAACGAACCTAGACATTCTTTTTCTCTCCATTATCGAGTGATCTTACACACTTCGCAACGTTTTTGCGAGCATTTTTTATTATGTGTGCAGAAACAGCCTCACCTAACACCATACGGAAACGAATCCTCATAACTTCGCGCTTCGCCAGATCCAATTCAGCGCCGCCTAAGCTATTAATTTTCTCTTCAGCCATAATTATGCCCCCCTTGCAACTATCTTCGTCAAGACAGGTAATTTAGCGGCTGCTAGAGCCAACGCCTCTCTTGCAATAGATTCATCGACACCATCCATCTCGAACATAATTGTTCCGGGATACACTCTACACGCCCAGTACTCAACGCCGCCCTTACCGCTACCCATTCTCACTTCAGCAGGTTTTTGAGTAACCGGAATATCCGGATAAACCCTAATCCAAACCTTACCGACACGCTTCATGCACCTTGTAATAGTACGCCTTGCAGCCTCAATCTGAGCAGCCGTAACACGAGCCGGCTCAATGGCCTTCAATCCGTACGAACCAAAACTCAGACGATACCCTGAAGAAGCAATCCCGTGTATTCTTCCCTTGAAATGCTTCCTAAATTTCATTTTAGCTGGAGATAACATATCCTATTCCCTCTCTTGCCTTTCGCCAACACGTTTTGGTAGAAAAATTGGCTTCGTATTATAGGTTTCCCCTTTATAAATCCACACTTTAATTCCAATGGACCCGTAGGTGGTATTTGCTGTAGCAAAACCATAATCGATATCAGCCCTTAAAGTATGCAAAGGAACCTGCCCTTCCCTATACCACTCCATTCTCGCGATTTCAGCTCCACCAAGTCTGCCAGAACAATTTACGCGAATACCAAGACCTCCAGCTCTTAAAGCTGACTGCATCGCTCTTTTTACTGCCCGACGAAATCCAACTCTCTTCTCAATCTGAGAAGCAATAGAATCTGCAACCAACTTAGCATCTACATCTGGCTTGCGAACCTCAACAATGTTCAGCGCAACGTCTGCCCCACCGGCCAGTGCAACCAGCTCAGAACGCAATTTTTCGATTCCGTTTCCTTTTTTCCCTATCACAACGCCAGGCCTCGCAGAATGAATCGTTACCACGATCTTTTTCGCTAACCTTTCCAAAAGAATCTTTGAAACCCCTGCTTGTTCAAGTCTCTTATTCAGAAATTTTCTCAAATTAAAATCTTGACACAACAACGTCGCATAGTTATTCTTGGAATACCAGCTAGAAGTCCAATTGCGAATTATACCTAAACGAAGAGAATTAGGATTTATTTTTTGTCCCATATTAATCCTCGCTCTCCAATGCTTCACATAAAACAACAGTTAAATTACTAAACCTTTTGCGAATAGGAGCCCCACTCCCTTTCGCGCGCGGCATAAATCTCCGAAGTACGGCAGACTTTCCAACGTAGGCCTCTCTAACAGTAAGCAAATCACTATCGAGACCTTTTGCCTCGGCATTCGCAATGGCGGATAAAAGAGTATTTCTAACATCTCTAGCAACAGCCCTTTTACAAAACTTCAATGCGTCCAACGCTTTTACAGCCAGCATCCCACGAATTAACCTAGCAACCAAGTTGACTTTTCTCGGCGATGCAAGAATCATCCTATCCCTGGCAACAACGTCACCGGACGTTGGAACAATATACAATCTATTAGCCATAACTACCCCCTCTTCGCCGCTTTTCTGTCACCAGAATGCCCAAGGAATGTCCTCGTTGGAGCAAATTCCCCCAATTTGTGCCCGATCATTTCCTCGGTAACCAAAACTGGAATAAATTTACGCCCATTATGCACCGAAAACGTAACCCCGACAAAATCTGGAATCACAGTAGAGCGCCTTGACCAAGTTTTAATCGGATCGCGACGTCCAGACTCAACTAGAGTTTTCACCTTTTTTATAAGATATCCGTCAACGAACGGACCTTTCCATATAGAACGAGCCACTGTATCACCTACTTCTTTCTACGCGTCAAAATAAACTTATCGGACGGCTTAGCCTTCCTTCTTGTCTTATATCCCTTAGTCGGCTTACCCCAAGGAGTAACCGGATGTCTACCACTCTTAGTCTTACCTTCACCACCACCATGAGGATGGTCAACCGGATTCATGGCAGAACCTCTGTTTACAGGACGCCACCCCATCCAACGATTACGGCCAGCTTTCCCCAAATTCACATTCTTCTGATCTGGATTGGAAACTGCGCCAACAGTAGCACGACATTCACCATTTATCAACCTCACTTCTCCGGAGGAAAGCTTCACAATAACTTTTCCAGAGTCGCGTCCCACAATCTGACCATAGGTCCCTGCAGATCGTGCAAACTGCGCACCTTTTCCAATGCGGAATTCGATATTATGAACGACCGTACCAACCGGAATGTTGATCATCTTCATGCAATTACCGATTTTGATATCTGCCCTATCAGACGAAACCACCTTATCGCCAATTGCCAATCTTTGAGGAGCAATTATGTACGACATTTCTCCGTCTGCATACTTAATTAAAGCAATAAATGCAGTCCTGTTTGGATCGTACTCTATGCGCTCAACGACCGCATCCACATCGACCTTATTCCTGGCAAAATCAACAAACCTGTACAGCTTCTTGTGACCACCACCTCTGTTCCATGATGTAATATGACCATGAACATTGCGCCCGCCACTTGCCGACTTACCAAAAACCAACCCCTTGTGAGGCTTACCTTTCCACAAAGAAGAACGATCTACTAGAACCAATCCTCTCGTTCCAGGTGATACTGGTTTATACGCCTTTAAAGCCATTAGATTCCACCCTCAAAATTAATAGCGCCCTCTGATAGGCGTACGATAGCATGCTTCCTAGATGCTACTCTTCCAGCCTTACCTCGAAAAATGCGCTTCTTCCCATATCTATTCAATACGTTGACTTTGCCAACTTTAACATTGAATATCTTCTCCACAGCCACTTTTATATCAAACTTAGTTGCACTCTCAGCGACTTTAAAAACGTAAACACCCTTCGAGGAATTCATCGCCTTTTCTGTCATAACCGGAACAATTAAGCAATCACATTCATGTATCATGACTCTATCCTAACAAACGCTCTTGAATACTAGCAACAGCACTTCTCGTGAGAATTATCTTCTCGTGTCTCAATCCATCATAGACATTAAAACCAATTGTTGGCAGCACGTCTATTTTATGGAGATTCGAGCAAGCATTTCTAAAATTCTCGCAATCAGTCGAAGAATCCACGAACAATGCCGAGCCCAAATTCATTTTACCAAGAGAATCAAGCAAATTTTTTGTCTTGAAACTCTCTAAATTTAAATCCTCACAGATTATAATGTTATTTTCTTTCATTTTTATTGAAAGTAACGATTTAACAGCCAATTTCCGCACTTTCTTGTTAATTTTGAAAGCATGAGAACGCGGAGTCGGCCCAAAAACAATGCCACCCCCAACGAAAATATTCGCAGTTTTCGCTCCATGACGGGCATTACCAGTACCTTTCTGTCGATACAGCTTCTTCGTCGTACGACTTACGTCGCTGCGCCCTTTAACAGAGTGCGTACCGGCCTGCCTTCTGGCCAACTGCCATCTTATAACATCTGACAGACATTCTTTTTTCGGCTCTATGCCGAACACAGCATCGCTCAGCTCAATATCTCCACTGACGCTACCGTCTAATTTTATAACTTGCAACTTCATAGCTATTGCGCCCTCTTCACTGCGTCTTTCACAAGAATATACCCACCTTTAGGCCCTGGAACTCCTCCATGAATCAGCAAAAGATCTCCGTCAGTGCCATAAACACGCATATTTTGCATTGTTACTTGCACATTTCCCATATGACCGGCCATCCTCTTGCCCTTAAAGACTTTACCAGGATCTTCGCGATTACCAGTAGAACCGTGACTCCTGTGAGACACAGATACACCGTGAGTCGCTCTAAGTCCACCAAAATTATGCCTTTTTATGCCTCCGGCAAACCCTTTACCGATGGAAACTCCGGTAACATCAACAAATTGCCCATTTTTGAAGAAATCCGCCCCGTATGTTTCACCAACAGCGGGAGCCTCAGAAGCCAACACACGAAATTCTTTCAATAATTTGAAAAACTTTCCGCCAAGAGCCTTAAAATACCCCTGCATAGGCTTCGTTAACTTTTTCTCTTCAGTCTCAACAGTTCCAACGACAACGGCTTCATATCCGTGCTTCTCCATTGTCTTGTGTGCCAACACCTGATGTGACTCCACTTTCAAAACTGTTACGGCATATTGACGACCATCATCCGCAAGGATGCGCGTCATACCCAATTTTTTTCCTAATATACCTGAACGCATGTTCTTCTAACCTAAAAGTTTTATTTCTACATCAACTCCAGCGGCAAGCTCTAATTTCATCAGAGCGTCCACCGTTTGTGGTAAACAATCGAAAATATCAACCAGCCTTTTATGAGTCTGTAACTCAAATTGCTCACGAGATTTTTTGTCCTTATGAGGCGAACGCAAAACCGTGAAACGCTCGATTCTGTTCGGCAACGGGACTGGGCCACGAACGCGAGCACCTGTTCTTTTGGCCGTCATAACGATCTCACTCGTTGAATAATCAAGTATTCTATGATCATATGCCCTAAGACATATACGGATGCATTGCGCGCTCATAGCATTGTCTCCCATTCCAACAAATTAAGCAATTATCTTAGTCACAACACCGGCACCAACCGTACGACCACCCTCACGGATAGCGAACCTGAGACCATCATCCATGGCTATAGGAGCAATCAGCTCAACTGTCAAGCGAACATTATCTCCTGGCATGACCATCTCTACACCTTCCTGAAGGGTGACATTCCCTGTTACGTCAGTCGTTCTAAAATAGAACTGTGGACGATAACCGTTAAAGAACGGAGTGTGCCTTCCGCCCTCATCTTTGTTTAAAATATAGGCCTCACACTCAAATTTCGTATGCGGAGTAATAGTTCCAGGAGCCGCCAAAACCTGACCACGCTCAACATCTTCTCTCTTCGTACCACGAAGCAAACAACCGAGATTGTCGCCAGCTTCACCTTGATCCAGAAGCTTACGGAACATTTCAACACCAGTCACGACAGTCTTCTGCGTCTTTCTAATACCAACGATTTCAACTTCGTCACCAGTTTTTACAACTCCGCGCTCTACACGACCAGTGACGACCGTACCACGCCCAGAGATAGAAAACACATCCTCGATCGGCAGAAGGAACGGCTTGTCTTTTGGACGATCCGGCTGTGGAATACAACGATCTATCGCATCCATCAGCTCAAGGATCTTTGACTTACCAAGTTCTTCATTCTTACCTTCCAAAGCACACAAAGCACTTCCACGAATTATCGGAATATCATCTGCAGGGAAATCATACTTCGCTAAAGTATCCTTAACTTCCATTTCGACCAATTCCAACATATCTGGATCATCCACCATATCAACCTTGTTGATAAATACCACCAAAGCTGGAACTCCAACCTGACGAGCTAACAATATATGCTCTTTTGTCTGAGGCATAACGCTATCCGTGCCAGAAACAACCAGGATAGCTCCGTCCATCTGAGCAGCTCCTGTAATCATGTTTTTGACATAGTCAGCGTGTCCAGGACAATCGACGTGCGCATAGTGTCTCGCACTTGTTTCGTACTCAACGTGAGCAGTAGAGATGGTAATACCACGAGCCCTCTCCTCCGGAGCCTTGTCTATCTGATCATAGGCAGTAAAACTTGCTCCACCTTTCTCAGACAGCACTTTCGTGATAGCAGCAGTCAACGTTGTCTTTCCGTGATCAACGTGACCAATAGTACCAATGTTACAATGAGGCTTAGACCTCTCAAATTTTGCTTTACTCATTTATCTTCTCCTAAAAAATCAATCACCTTTAACTAAACCTTTGTGCTCAGCGATAACTCTTTCCGCAACGTTAGATGGAACAATATCATAACGCACGAACTGCATCGTATACTGAGCTCTACCCTGGCTCATGGAGCGCAGCGTGTTAACATAGCCAAACATTTCCGCCAAAGGAACCTCAGCCGATATAACACGGGCATTTCCCCTCTGATCCATACCCACTACCTGCCCACGACGACTATTGAGATCTCCAATAATATCTCCCATATAGTCCTCCGGAGTAACAACTTCAACCGTCATTATCGGTTCTAATATTTTCGCTCCACACTTTTGCATAGCCTCTCGGAAAGCACCGCGCCCAGCTATTTCGAACGCCAGCACACTGGAGTCAACGTCATGATACGCACCATCCAAAAGTGAGCACTTAACGCCAACTATAGGAAAGCCTATAACGCACCCAGATTCAGCAATACTATGCAACCCCTTCTCAACACCGGGAATATACTCTTTTGGTATAGAGCCTCCGAAAATTTTACTTTCGAATTCAAGTCCCGCGGAAAAATCACCTGGCTCGAATCTTATCACAACCTTAGCAAATTGTCCAGCCCCTCCTGACTGTTTTTTATGTACATAATCAATTTCCATCGCTTTTGATATAGTTTCTCTATATGCAACCTGAGGAGCCCCAACGTTGGCATCGACCTTAAATTCTCTCTTCATACGATCAACGATAATTTCGAGGTGCAGCTCGCCCATTCCCTTTATGATCGTCTGACCAGTCTCTTGGTTCGAAGTGACTCGGAAAGAAGGATCTTCTGCAGCGAGACGTGACAAAGCCATCCCCATTCTCTCCTGATCAGCTTTGGACTTAGGCTCAACCGCAACCTCTATAACTGGATCCGGGAACTCCATTTTTTCCAAAATGATTGGATTATTGTTTGCACACAAAGTGTCACCGGTAGTTGTGGATTTCAGACCGCACACAGCAATAATGTCGCCAGCGTAGGCTTCTTTTATATCCTCTCTGTTGTTTGCATGCATCAGTAACAACCTACCGACTCTCTCCCTGTCGTCTTTTGTGGAGTTAGCAACATAGCTACCAGACTCCAAACAACCAGAATATATGCGAACGAAGGTCAAAGAACCGACAAAAGGATCAGTCATAACTTTAAAAGCAAGAGCTGAAAGTGACTCATTATCCTTTGGCTCCCTCAAAACTTCCTTATCGCTCTTTACGTCAATACCTTTTACGGCTCCAATGTCCAGCGGAGAGGGCAAATAATCCACGACTCCATCAAGTAGCGTCTGAACTCCCTTATTTTTAAATGCGCTACCGCAAAATACCGGAACAAACGCACCGCTAATCGCACCTTTTCTTATGCAAGCTTTCAATTCAGCAATGGTTGGCTCTTTTCCGTCCAAATAGGCCTCCATCACCGCATCGTCCTGCTCAACCGCCATTTCGACAAGTTTTTTATGATAATTAAGGGCTTTTTCTTTTAAATTGGCTGGAATATCAACGACAGAATACTCTGCCCCCATGGTTTCATCTCTCCAATGATAGGCTTTCATCTCCAAAAGGTCGATAACGCCGATGAAATCACTTTCAACCCCATCTGGCAACTGCATAACCATCGCATTCGCCCCGAGACGATCCTTAATCATATCCACGCAGCGGTAAAAATTTGCGCCAGTCCTATCCATTTTGTTGACGAAACAGATTCTTGGTACACGATATTTGTCAGCTTGACGCCAAACAGTCTCGGACTGCGGCTCAACACCAGCAACACCATCGAACACCGCGACAGCTCCATCCAACACGCGCAAAGAGCGCTCCACTTCGATCGTAAAGTCGACATGCCCCGGAGTATCGATAATATTTATTCTATGATCATTCCAATAACAGGTTGTGGCAGCAGAAGTGATGGTGATCCCCCTCTCCTGCTCTTGCGCCATCCAATCCATGGTGGCCGCGCCATCGTGCACTTCGCCGATTTTATGCGAGCGCCCCGTATAAAACAAAATTCTTTCTGTAGTCGTAGTTTTTCCGGCGTCAATGTGCGCCATTATCCCTATATTTCTATAGTTAACTATCGGAGTCTTTCTAGCCATGATTACCACCTATAGTGAGCAAACGCCTTGTTGGCCTCTGCCATCTTATGAGTTTCCTCACGTTTCTTAATGGATCCACCTCTTCCGTTATAAGCATCAAGAAGTTCGCCAGCCAATTTCAACACCATGGTTTTCTCGGAACGCTTTCGCGCATTTGTGATAATCCACCGAATGGCCAACGCCTGAGCTCGCTCGTAACGTACTTCGACAGGAACTTGATACGTAGCACCACCAACACGACGAGACTTCAATTCAACAGATGGCCTCACATTGGATAAAGCTTCTTCAAAAACTTCCAACCCAAGCTTACTCGATTTTTTATGTATAAAATCGAAAGCGTCATGCAATATTTTCTCTGAAACAGACTTCTTTCCGTCATGCATTGCCGCATTAACGAACCTTGTAACAATCACGCTTCCAAATTTTGGATCTGGTAGCACTTCCCTCTTTTCGGCAGCCCTTCTACGTCCCATGATTTCCTCTTACTTTGGCCTTTTAACACCGTACTTCGAACGCCCTTGACGTCTATTCTTCACGCCCTGGGTATCCAACGCACCACGAACTATGTGATATCTCACACCGGGAAGATCTTTAACACGACCCCCTCTGATCATCACAACCGAGTGTTCCTGCAAATTATGCCCTTCTCCCGGAATATAGCAAGTCACCTCAAATCCGCTAGTCAAACGCACACGAGCAATCTTTCTTAAAGCGGAGTTAGGTTTCTTAGGTGTAGTAGTCGTAACACGAGTACATACTCCCCTTCTCTGAGGACAAGACAAAAGAGCCGGAACCTTATTCCTTTTTCCAACATCCTTCCTAGGATTTCTGATCAACTGATTTATAGTCGGCATAAGCCCCTTCCTTAACTAGAAAAAAATCCATATCTAACACAACGTCTACGAAGCCCGAATTGTAATTGATATTGCAACAACAGTCAACCACAAAAAATAAAAAAATTCTAACACTACTTTTTCAAGAACTTTTGAGAAGTTCATACACCTCCATTTTGCACAACCTGTTACACTGGAGGACTATCTGCTTCAAACAATCAATACCCCGGTGCACACTCAACATTATAATAAAAATATTCTTACATATTGTTTAACAATTCAATTTTTTTTGGCCCAACGTTGGCACGTTCTAAGCAAGTATACAAAGCCGATTTTTACTTTAGGTGACCTGTTACGCTGGAAAACTATTTGCTTCAAACAATCCAGGCCTTGGTGTAAACACAACATTACAATGAAAATATTCTTGCATATTGTCTAACGATCCTGTTTTAGGATTAAAAATAAAAAATCCCCACAGTGAGGGCGTAGGTTTTATATATACCCCACTTGAAAACCTGAATCGGGTGTCAATATATATAGCAACATTAACAACAATTTTAATTTCTCCAGCCTCTATTTTCAATCCTTTGTGAATTACATCAAGATCATATTCTGCACCAAACGTCAAACCTTTCGCAAATTCTGCCCAGTAATTGTGTTTACCGCTATTAAATACCCCAAAGCCATTGGCAACGCCACTTATACCACTTTGATACATACTCCAGGTCATTTTCCCCTTATTATTGCCAGTCCCCTGTATGCAAAACAGTGCCATAACACTCGAGTATTTTTTCACAATATTCCCATTAGCATATTGCAGTGTTCCACCTCCAAAATGAGGAAGAAATGCGACACAGGCTATCCTGATAATGTCACTTTTCGTTATTCTTTTGTTTGCCCTATTGGCGGAAACATTTTGTAACATATTTATGGCGCAATTGGCGCAAAACTCAATCTCAGATTTGATACGCTTAGCCTTCGGAACATCGTGGAGATAATAGAGAGATGCAATTAATATCGGTATGACAACGGTAAATTCGATAAAAATCGCTCCGATACGAGCTCTTCTAAGAGCCTGCCCCCCCCCCCCGTTGCATTATAGTCACAATCTTAGACAACATTTTCACCTCAAAAGCTAAATACTCGTTATTATGAAGTAGAAATTGTTAAGAAAATGTTAACACATTTTACGTCGGTAGTATTTCGGAATAAAAACAATCAACTACGACCGGCCAAAGCCGGTGGTTTGAGGTTACGCTTGCAAAGCGGTCATGAGAGTGAACTCAAAATTCTGATATTTTGAAATTATCAATTTTATGATGAATTTCCTGATTTTCTATGTATTTTTGCACATCTTCTTCTTGCCACCATTCCTGTCAATACTCTGTACCTATATTTCGTACAAAATACTACGTGATATTTTAGATCGTACAAACTGTGACTACTTCTTCTGTATTCCATACCACAATAATACTAAAGTAGTCGCCTAAAGGCGAGGGCATTAACACATCCATGGTAATTACATAAAAAAATACTTGCAAAGTACTTCAAATGTACTACATTGTTAGCTTTAGATATCGAGGGAGTATAAAACAAATGAAAAAAATAATGGCAACAATATCCGGAATTGCAATGTGTTGCAATGTCGGAGCTCACTTGACTGTAGAAGACGCAGAAAATGCGTTAAATGCGTTAGAAGAATCAGGGGCGTTTTGTAGGACAGTACAAAATATATGCGGCATGTTCAGCGGGAAAGCACTTTTGGAATCCGAAATTTTGGTGGGTATCAGGCACTATTTTGTAAATAAAGTAGGAAATCCGAGAAGCCTTATGTCCACTAGCTTTATTGATGAATCAGATAAAGCTATAGCAAATCTGGTTATTCTGTTTTTTCCATCAGCTAATCAGAATTTAAATGCTGAGGGAGTAGGCAGTTTCACCGATATTGGGTTTATAGTATCAGAACTAGCAGCGTTTTCTTTCGAAGTGGCAAATATTACTAGAAGACAAAGATTAACAAATGAAAAAATACGTAGATTAGTTGTGGAACATTCGGTATATTTCTCTCAAACATTAACTCGGCGACAAAAAGAAAAATTGATTCGGTTAGCGAAAACCATAGCGAAAGCAGTTGCCGATGAATCAAAAGAATACCCGCCACATTTCGTAAATCATGTAATAGCAGCATATGCTTGGAGTGCGCTTAGCACTAAAGAAGATTTAGGGAAAATGTACTCCTCATTAATTCGATATTATGCAAATCACAGCAACGTCCCAAATGCGATTGAAGCAGATCATGAAGAAACAATTCTCAGACAAAGTATTATCACAAGAAATGCAATGGTAAAGAATTTTTTGTTTTTTCCGATCTATCCTGGAGATACTCTAATAACCAATAGTACAGCAGTAGTGGGAACAGAATCTTTTCAAGACTGCGTAGAAACAGCCATCCGACAATTTTTCGCTATGTTGCTGTGTACGAAAATTGATGTTGGAAACGAAACATCAAGAAGAATCATAGATACTAGTCTGCTTCCGAGAGATTCAAAGTTATCCTTGGCATTTAGTAATGCTCCTGAATCAATTAAGATAGGTGATCAAATATCAGCAGACGCTTTTATGAACAATGGATCAAAAGAAGTTAGAAATTGGTGGGCAACCTGTGTAAGCGGACTATACGGAGTTAAATATGTCCGAATGTCAAGCATTGAATTGGATTGCGGATATAAAAATGCACTAAAAGCAATTTGCAAAATGCTCGAGGGAAGCAGTATTGATAATACACTACTTCGTGACGTGATACATGCTGTAAACAGCGACGATTCTTTCAATGAAATCTCTGATGTGGTCTCGATCTTACAAAATTTGTTATTATCATTTAATTCTGTCATTGAGTTTGATGCTACAAAACTGAAAAAAGAGAAGGGAGAATATTTTGACAATATATTCTTCTATATTAATGAACATAAAAATACAAATTGTTTAAGATTGTTTACTAGCGATAAACACGGCCAAATGTTCAATGAGGCATCAAGAATACTGCCACAAGAGCAACAATCGAACGTAGGATGGCTGTATCAACTATGTGCCATGAAAAACATACTACAATTCAATGCAACAAACAGTTTCGCTCTTTTACGTCATGCACTGTACGCTCGCAGAGATATTTCGGTAGAAGACCGATCTTCATATTTTTTCGGTAATTTGTCGAATTTCGATAGCGGATTACCAGGTGTAGTGCGAAAACTTTGTCAATCGGGTGAGCTTTCTTGCTTGGAAAGGTTAGTTGACTTCCATTTTATTCCCCCAATAATGGGATTAGTTACGCAACGTGAATCAACGGAAAGAACTGCTAGGGAAAGAACTGTTAGGGAAAGAACTGTTAGGGGAATTTTTAATTATATTCTTCCTACTTTATTTCAAGGTACAATCACATCAATGTTTTTCTTCCGAGACGTTACATTTTCGTTGAGACTGCTATTAAATATGACAAATATAGATTTCACTGGTACTAAAAGCATGGTTTGTAATCTTGTTAATAAGGAAAAATCGATAATTGGAGCTAGTGTTCTGAGATTTTTGTTCTGCGAATTTCAGAAAGCAGATGAAATTTTAAATCCTGCAATGATTGGGCAAACGGATAATATTCTCCAAGAAAACTGCAGAGAATTTCTTCGGTCTATCAGATTTATAGGTGGATTTATATCTAATGATGCTTCGTCGTCTCATGTACATTCACAACGTTTATGGCACGCACATTCATTGAATTTATCAGATAGTTTTCAAAGTGATAAATTGTTTATAAACAAGCATATTACAGATAGGGCTATTGAACTTCTTAAAGAACAAAAACCTGAATTTTTTTCACTACATTCCCTGCTATTTTCTCAGTGCATTATTGACGAAAATTTTCCGTGGGATAAAGTAGTAGGAAAAACTTGGTGTCATTACCCATTTGTTATAGCTAATGATGAAAATCATTTTAAACTGTTTTTTTCATCTGAAAACACTGGGACACGGTTTCGTGGAATAGATTATAATACTCTTTCATATGATTTGGCAAGTCACAGCTTTGGCGTCGCAATGCATATCGCAAACTTTGTCCTAAATAATAAATTCGAAGACTGCGGGGAAATTATCGCCAAAATGAAATGGAGTGAAATAAAAGCAACTGAAGCGGTGAGTCTACTAAGTAGTATCGCTAATGTCGTATATAAAAATAGTGTAGCAAGAGAAGAAATTGATGAAATGCTCAGAAGAACAGTTTCATGTTTCCTATGTTCGCATCCGAGCATTAAAATAACAAATGAGTTATTAAACAAATGTGCAACTAGTGGCAATTCCCCTGAAATGACATATAGTATACCCGATGTTGTCGAAGGTAGTGCCAAATTAATTGATGTTGTGGTTAGTGAGATTAGTGATGCAGCATTAAAAATTTTCTTAAACTCTCCTGACAGTATCCAAGAAATAAAATTTCCTAATTTGATAAGTGATAGTGCTTTTTTTGTATTTTTTAAATTTTTCGATTATATAAAAAACACAATACAGAAAATGCAAATAAATGGAGATGACAGAGAAAATTTAGAGTTGATTAGTCAAAAAGTTGATACAGCATTTGCCGAATTTTTCAATATTTTTGATGCATTACATGCATGCAGATTGTTTGATGCTTTTTTTAAAAAAACACCAACAAATAATCTGTTTGCAAATACACTTACGGACAAATTTGTAAACTTTTATACTTATAATCATATTTTTCAAAAAATTGTCGAAGTAAAAGAAGTGGAATCGTTAGATCGTGAGTTTTTACCACCTCTAATTGCTGTGGTCACGCATCATTGGAACCCAAATACGGAGACTGCTCTAAATAAAGCGATAGATTACTTAGAAGGAAAACATAATTATAGCCTGCCGCGCAGGAGTTTTGGTTGTTTCCTGTCGCGCCAGAATACTCCGGCGTACAGTCTTTCACAGTTGCGCCATGATGTAGATCCAGTTCAGCAACAGCAAGAAACAATAGCAGCAGCAGCAGCAGCAGCAGCAGCAGCAGCAGCAGCAAAGACAATAAGACTTACATTAGCGGAAAGGTTAAGGCAAATTATACAAGATCAAAAAAACGCTTTGGAGCAAGCCGAGTAAACTATCTTTAAATATTAAAATATTTTTTCGGAATAAAAGTAAAAATCTTTTTTCCGAAAAAGTATTGACGAGTTGATCATGGCTGAAAAAAAATCATAAAGCGACCATGATCAACATATCTGAAGTAGTTGCTTACCGCTCAAATGTGAATTGATTATATCGTCTAGAAATTGTCCAAATATGTTTTCTAGCGTTTTTTTATGATCTATAGCGTCGGAGTATTGTTCAAATTTTAGCGCTTTTTTTAGCAAGACAAGTTCGCTTTTCGCGATTTCCTGTTCAGATGATGGAATCTCGTTGATGATTGATTCCCAAAATTTGATCATTCTTTCTGATTCGATTTTCACAGTAATATTACGAGCTTGAATCGAATCTTCATTTCGCTTCGCCATCGCTTTTTTCAAAATTGCAACTATTTCTTCGTTCGATAATCCAGAAGATGGATCCACAACTATTGTCTGCGTTAGCCCTGTTTTTTGCTCTTGTGCACTTATGCTCAGCAGACCGTTCACATCTACGGAAAATTTTACGAGAACACGTGGTATTCCAGCCGGCATTGGTGGAATTCCACTCAACTCAAATCTTGCAAGAGATCTACACTCACTTGCAACTGGCCTCTCTCCCTGAACAACGTGAAACATTATTCCTGTTTGATTATCCTGATATGTTGTATACTCACGCTGCTCAACAATTGGAATCGGAGTATTTCTGTGAATTATTTTATCAACTCCACCGCCAAGCGTTTCCACCCCCAAAGTCAAAGAAATAACGTCAATTAACAGCATATTGCTACTTTTCGAGACAAGCGAATCAGCGTAAATCGCTGCCCCCAGCGCAACAGCCTCCTCGGGATTGATGTCGTCAAAAATATTTGCACGAAAATGATTTTTCACCTCATCTTTCACTATTTTCAACTTTGTCATACCGCCAACCATGACAATTCCGCCTAGATCGCCCACTTTTATTCGAGCATCTTTCAACACCTGATCAGCAATCAGCAGACTTTTCTGTATAAATTGTTGCGATAATTCTTTGAGAACTTTGTGCGATAAACGAAATTCGCAATTGTCCGTATAATTTATTTTTATTTCTAAAAGATCCTGAAGATTTTCCTTGAGAAATTTCGCTGTCAATTTTGCAGAATTTTCTTCATGGGTAACATCTATTTTACAAATCTTCAAATTATAGTCTAGGATTGCATTATCAATATCATCTCCCCCAAGATGATTATCTCCACCGGTGGCCAGTACCTGAAAAATTCCGTCCAGCAACCGAAGAACAGAGAAGTCAAACGTGCCTCCACCGAAATCGTAAACTGCAAAAATACCTGAGCTGCGTTTATCCAATCCGAATGCAATTGCTGCAGCAGTCGGCTCATTTATCAGGCGCAGAACCTTTATCCCGGCAATGGACGCAGCCTGCTTCGTTGCCACACGCTGCAAATCCGAAAAATGGGCCGGAACAGTAATTACAGCCGAATCAATCTTATTTCCGAGATTTTCTTCTGCATTTTTTTTTAAATAGGAAAGGATATCAGCGGAAACCTCAACTGATTTTCTGCCGAAAAACTTTTTTTCAGATCCCATGGCGCGCTTTACTGAAAATACAGCGGAATCCTTGTCAGAATTAATTATAGCCTCACGTCCAACCACTACTTCGCCATCTGCATAGCCTACCACTGATGGAGTTGTAATGTTTCCATTTACAGGGACGGCAAACGGCACTCCATCTTTTACACAAGCAATTATGGATGCCGTTGTTCCAAGATCGATTCCGACTACAGCCATTTTAGCTTCCAATAAAACCGATTTCGCTAAATCGATAACTATTCCACCACAACGTCTGTAACCTCAGCAACCAGTTCTCCATTATTTCGAATCGATTGCTCTATTTTATTCGCAATCACCGGATTATCTTTCAAAAACTGACGTGCAGCTTCTTTTCCTTGGCCAAGTTTTTGTCCATCAAAAGAATACCAGGCTCCTGATTTTTCAACAGCCCCTATTTTTACGCCGATATCGAGTAATTCACCATTCTTTGAGATCCCCTCTCCATATATAATGTCGAAATCTACAACTTTGAATGGCGGTGCAACCTTGTTTTTCACCACCTTTACACGAACCTGATTTCCAACAGCTTGTTCTTTTTCTTTCAAAGTTCCGCTGCGACGGATATCTAACCTTATGGATGCATAAAATTTAAGAGCATTCCCGCCAGTGGTTGTTTCTGGATTGCCAAAAAAAACTCCAATTTTCATACGAATCTGATTGATAAAAATCATGATGCAATTAGATTTTGAAACCGTAGCAGTGAGCTTACGCAGCGCCTGACTCATCAAACGAGCCTGCAGTCCCATGTGAGAATCGCCCATTTCTCCCTCAATTTCAGCCTTTGGCACGAGGGCTGCGACACTGTCCACGACCAATATATCGATTGCACCGGATCGAACAAGTGTATCTGCAATTTCAAGCGCTTGCTCACCGGTATCTGGCTGCGACAGGATCAATGAATCCACGTTCACTCCCAATTTTTTTGCGTAAACAGGATCCAGCGCGTGCTCAGCATCCACATACGCACATGTGCCACCACTTTTCTGAGATTCCGCAACCGCATGGAGTGCCAATGTGGTCTTTCCGGAACTTTCTGGACCAAAAATCTCGATGATGCGTCCCTTGGGAAACCCTCCAACTCCAAGAGCCATATCTAATCCGATGGATCCGCTGGAAATAGTCTCCGTTTCAACTACGCTCCCTCTTTGTCCAAGTTTCATAACCGAACCTTTACCGAACGCTTTTTCAATCTGTGACAGAGCTGCTTCAAGCGCTTTTTCTTTATCCATTAATTAATCCTCTCAAAAACTGATCGATGATAACGTTTCAAATTGTGATGAGTCAAGCAAACTCTATAACTTTTCTAACCGTTCACGTATTATAAACCAGTGTACAAGTTCAGTACATATGATACTGCCGAAAGTATAAGGTTAAATGAATATACTCAGATGTCCAGCTTTCCAAATTTGCAACAACATTTTATTTGTACTAAAAAAAACAATTAACTTTCTTTAATGGACGAGTTTTTCAGGAATTCAGTAATTTTGGCCAATAGATTGCAAAAAATATGTGAAGATGATGATATTACCGATGACGCTTCCGATAAGCGTAGATACGAGCACTATAAGAATATGCGCAACATTGCCAATATAAAAGAAATTGCAAAAATAGGAACGAAAAGAATATTTTCCATTCCAGATTGCCATATCGATTCGCAGATAGAAATTAAAGCATCGTATAAAAATCAGTTTATGAAGCTTAGAGAAGCATACCTGCGTAACGTTGGTAAATAGTGTGTAGGTTCAGTACATGTGATACAGCATCGAAAGCATAAGGTTAAATTAATCACGTCCGTTTCATACGGATGCTTAAATGCTTTGGATGCAAAAAAGCATAAATATTTTGACGCAAAAAAAGTGCCACAATCTTAGACAACATCTCTACTGTAACAGTTAAAAAATTAATTGGGCACATTCTCATCGAATAGCCCTGGCTTTGGTGTAAAAATTACAACAGATGTAAGAAAAGGATAAAAGCTACCGTATGCAAATTGTTTTCTTGGAACAACAAATCTAAGACCGAAAATCGACGGAGAAGGTGATGTTGTATCGCACCAACATGTGCTTTCGAACAATATTTTGACTTCTCCATCGTTAATTTTTAATTCTGGCCAAATGCGATCAGAATCATATACAACGTTGCAAGATCCATTGCGCGGAAGACCATACGCTATTAGGGTCTTGCCAGCTGTAGGATTTTTACCTAAACCCATTGTGCCATAGGTATAATTTACCATCCATATAACTTTAGCTTTGTTCTTTCCGGTTCCTTTTACGTAATATATTATGGGCCACATGTAATAGGATTGTACGAATCCGTTTTTGCTGCCCCAGTAGGAAAATTGATATATGTTCATAATATATTTCAGATCACTTAATGTAATTCTTTTATTTTCTCGATTTTGAGAGATATTTTGTATCAGATTGACAGCAATATTACAACAAAACTTATTTTTCGCACACATACGATTGTATTTCTTAATATCGCACATGTAATAAATAATCGCGATTAATACCGGAATGGCAATAGCGAATTCGATAAAAATTGCTCCTATACGAGCTCTTCTAAGAGCCTGCCCCCCACCCGTTGCATTATTGTCACAATACTAGATAACATTTCTGCTCCTCTAATCAAATACATAAAGCCATTAGAACA
>JAISZX010000105.1 GCA_031284365.1 Holosporaceae bacterium | reverse complement strand
GGTCGGGCTTCTTTTGCTTGCGGGACGACATACTTTCAATGGTGGAAATATTGCGGAATTGCTCTTACAATTAGGAGTAAAAAAGTTGCATTATGGACGATGACAGGCTTTTAGTCTCGGTATCCTTTGTAATATGTTAGTGTGCCTGGGAGTACGGTTGGCTTGGGCAGGAAAAAGAGCAGTAGACAAGATTGCAGGAATTATCTTCCCGGTAACAGCATTCGTTGCTTGTGGATTTGAGCATAGTGTGGCGAATATGTTCTATTTACCTTTTGCGTATGGGTTGAAGTTGTTAGGGTATCAAGTGGAAGGAATTGGAGATATTACGCTGGGAAATATGTTATTTCAGAATTTTCTTCCTGTTACGCTAGGAAATGTGGTAGGTGGTGCAGTGTTTGTGGGATTGCTCTATTGGGTACTGTATGGGAAGAGGATAGAGGAGAGATAAAGAATTAAAAAATTAAAGAGACCTTATACTATCTACAAAACCCCTTCTAACACCAACGGTGGCAAATCTGGTTCGGGAAAATAGCGATACTCCAAGTACTACTCTTCATAAAATTCTGCATCAATCATCCACTTTTCACGAAGTCTGAACGCAGGAATAGTCTGCCTTTTTGCCTTATTGAGTACACTATTCACCTTCTTCCTGTTCATCTTAGCCCATTCATTCAGGGAAATGATGTTCTTCGCCGTCAAAATGATAATCCTTTTGTGTAAAGCTTCCATCAAGAGTAAAGCAAAAAGCTGAGAAAATCCGTCATATTTATTCTTCATTCTGTATATATCAAACAAAGGATAATATTCAGATTTTTTACTTTTGTTTTGGATAATAATAGGCGGATAGCCGATTTTCATCAACTGTTGGTTAATCAGTACCCTTCCCATTCTGCCGTTTCCATCATTGAAAGGGTGAATAATCTCAAATTCTGTATGAAAATGAGCGATAGCATCAAGGAAATATTCATCAGATGTTTGGTATTTCTCTACCAGTTCATACATCAGACTATTCGTAAAGTCCGGATTTGCTCCAATATGGCTTCCAATTCTCACTCGTTCATCTCCACTACGAAATCTGCCCGCCCAAGAGTCATCAATATTGGTCAAGAGTACGTTGTGAAGTGAAAGAATTAGTTCAACGCTGAGATTTTGATAAGGATTTTTCAGGAGCTGTTCAGTAATAGTCGCTAAATTTTTTGCCTCATAGATTTCACGAATATCGTGATTTTTTTTCATCTGGTGATACAACAAAATTTCCTCAGTATCTTCTAAAGTGAGAGTGGAATTTTCTATGGCATTAGAATTGTAGACCATTTCAGGGATTTCAGCCAAAGCAATTTCGTGAAGAATCTGCTTTTTACCTTCGCTAACCTTCTGATACTCCGTGAAGAGATGGGTGATTTTGTCTTTGATAGATTGATAGAGCATAGAGGTAGTTTGATATAAATACCGTGAAAAATATATTGTTTTACTATTTTTTCACGATATTATGATTTTATGAGAGAAATGCAAGAAGAACTTTCCCAAAAATTTGCAAAAAAATCCTGTCTCTCCGATTTTGGCTATTTTCTGCAAGAAAAAATCTTGTTATTCCACAGTTAAAATGTCAGTAAAATAAACACAGTTAAAATGTCAGTTAGTGAGAGTATTAGGAAATGATGTCGTAAGGCAAGAGAATTGTTCAACTTCGTAATTGTACATTTCCTAAATGACTTTCTAATACTTTTATTTTGTTAGTTCCCGCAAGAGATTGTCCCTTAGGGATTTGATATTTTTTGTTATTATATCTTACTACTCCTGCACGATTGATTATTCTTTCTGAGACTTTCGCAAAATACCATTCGTAATTTTCTATTTCAGTTTCTATCATTGGGACATGGAAGTCTCATAGAATTTTTGGTTCTACGTGGAACTTCTTATTTAACTTAGGTATCCATTCATCGAAAAAATTTTGTGCTTCTTCATAGGTCGTTATCCCCGCAAACTCCAATTCTGCTACCCCTCTATCTTGTAAAGTTCCAAACTTGTTTTCTACTCTTCATTTTCCTTGGGAACTTCTTGCATATATAATTTCAACACCTAGATAGTTCATTGCTCTTTGAAAACGAGTTAACATCTCATCATCAAATTGATCTTGAGGGTGATTGACTTTATAAGAAGCATGACGATCTAAGTAAATGCTTGACGGTTTCCCATATCTCTCGAAATACTCTTCCCAGAATACAATCACATCCTTTAATCTTTCATTCTTTCCAAATCTTGTATGAATAATATCTCCTGTTGCATCATCTACTGCTATCAATAAACATGCTTCTTCTCCTGTCATTAGCCAAGGATGATAACTTCCATCAAATTGAACCATCATCCCATACCCTGGTCTTCTTGGTCTTGTTGTATGTTCTACTTTCTTCTTACGTTCTTTGGGCAACCAATATCCTCCTGTAATCATTTTACGTCTTACTGTCTCTACAGGAATATGGTATCCCACCTTTTCTTCTATCTTTTCCGACATCAAGGTTGGTTTTAATTTTCTGAATTTTTTTAACTGAAAATATTTTTCTAATCGATCCCATTTTTGCGTTTTGTTGTTGGAAGGTTTCCCTGTTAATCAATGAACTAATGCAGAAGCTCATCATTGTTTATATTTCGCTATTATCCTGTACATATTCCTTTCTGTACATTTGAATTTTTCTGCTAAAACATCTATGGTAATACTACCATTTAGATACTTTTCTAAAGAAATGACTTTTGCCATGTGTTTGTCAGTATAGGACATAAAGTAGTTTGGTAAGAGAATAAAACTTATTCTCTTACATTATCTTTCTTACTGACATTTTAACTTGGTTTTTTTACTGTCATTTCTACTGTGTTTTAACACTAAAAATTTTCTCTAGTAAAATTTTCTCTAATCTGTATATAATAGGTAATCTAATTTTTTTACTCTTCCCTCTGCTTCTTCTATGCAACAATATATCGGACTTCTTCAGGGCTATTACAAATTCCTCTCCATCGGGAAATTCTTTGAAGTGCAAGC
>JAISZX010000072.1 GCA_031284365.1 Holosporaceae bacterium | reverse complement strand
TTTGTAAAAATTGTTGGCAACAGCTGTTTGTCTCGCGTGCATGCAGTTCCTGAAGTACCTCTGTCCCCGAGGCTTTTTGAGCTTGTGTTTTGTATTTGCTGTCAATTTATTTAAAATCCTTGATTTTTTATTGCGGTAAAATATTCTCCAAATTGCAGTTTTTTCTCCAAATGAGGGGAACTGGAGAATTCTCTCCAATCGCCTCTTACAGAGGATACTTAGCATTTTTACTTAAATTTTTAATTAAAAAGTTCGTGAAAATTTCTGGGGTAGCGGTGATTTCGAGGGAGAACTTGTGTTTTTCTCTAGACCTTTATGACGGTTTTTGCTGGTAGATTAGGATGTGTGAACTATGTGCAAAAGCTGGCAGATGAAACTGGCTAGCGGTTGGATTCCTGTGCAAAATGCCGTTTTAATCGTGACTATAATTTTTTTCTCCAAGAATCGCAATTTCTTTTCTGCATTTTCACTCTTTGTTAACTTTTTTGTGAGACGCTGTTTATTATATTAATATTAGGAGGAAAAAGAAAATGAAAAACAAAAACGATAGCGTTATGCTTGGAATTGAGGATAAAGATTTGGGATTCGAGATAGATCAAAAGGGGAATGTCTCGAAAAAAAGCTGGTTTAGGATAAGGTTGGCAACAGTCATAGCAATAGGAATCGTTTCTGACTGTTTTACTGTAAATCCAGCTCAATTACCACGTTATAACGCACGGTCTTATTGGGTTGTAAATGATCAATCTGATGTATTAGATGGAAGTTTTGATAATCCAGGGATAATTTTGTGGACTAAAGGAACGATAACGATAAATGGTGTTACATATAATACAATGCAAAATGACGCTTATAAAATGGAAGCTGCTTTTAATAAGCTTCCATCTAGTGAAGACGTTGCGAGCGAATGGTTTAATCCAAAGGCAATGTCTCGTATGAAAAACGCGAAGAATGTAGCTTTTGCAGGAATAGAGCTGATAATTGGAAATGGAAAAGGCAGTGGAAACGATAAAATTTTTGATTATGTGAGATTTCCTAATAACAACGTATCTCTGTTTACAACTGGTACCACTTATCCACCAGAGGCGAGTGATACGATACAAAAGATTGGAGATAGCATGGTTTTTCAGGTTATCGATCGTGGAGTGATGATAGATAATAATGGGACAGAGGCTGGTATACCAATATTAACACAATTTTTAAAATCAGGTATCGCTGAAACTTGTAAAAGACTGAATGTTTCCTATAAAGATACAGAAGGACAAATCATAAAGGAATTACTTTCGCCTCTCCCAGCTGGTAACCTGTTTCTCGCAAACAATATTTCCAGATTAGCGGCAGGAAGGGAAAAAGAGATAAAAATTATTGTTCTGCATGTTTTTACCAGAATGGATCCATGTAAAATTTGCGCGAAAGCTCTGATTGCTTTTTCAAAGGAGATGAACTCTATAAAAACAGGAACACAGTTCTTCAATTATATACGAAATAACATTAATGCACAATTATTAGATAACTTGATTAAAGGAAAATGTGGATTCCTGATAATAGTACATGCTGGTGAAGAATATACAACTGCTGGTCAAAGTGTTCATGCTGCATGTATTCCGAATATGGATCAAGACGGACCTTTATGGAAGAATCGTAGCGGGAATGCTATTATACTTCGTCGATGGAGCATAGGCAAAACAACCTGTACAATACATGATAAATGAAAGATCAACAAGACGCCACAGAACTCAAAACAGTTCTGCCGCGTTGTTGCTAGTACTAGTATGCGGATATTACAAAGGCAATTGCTGTTGTGAAATATATCCATTTTTAATTCCCCAATAGACAGAGGAAAGTAAATGCGTCGGTGACTCTTTACCCAATAAATAGTCATGATATCTGTAATTGTAACTATCATAGTGCTCGTTGAAATCGGCTATGCCCACTCCGTTAGCAAAACAAAAAACAGTTACTCCTGTATCTTCAATACTGTAGTCACTTAGCCCGATCGCGAGCTGCCAAAGAGATTTTAACGAATTAAGCGCAACACCTCTGCTATATATTGTTTTTAACAAAGTTGCCATTCCCATAGGGAAGATACTGCTCATTGGAATTAAACCTCGTACACTGTCTATAAAAGCGACATGCTCTTTCTTAGAGTTGAAGAAGACTCCTGAAGTTTTTAAGGAAAGAAACAAAATAATATTCCAAGATACTGCACATTCGTCAGAAGATGCTTCCATATACTCGTTCTTCCACAGATTATCATCATGAATAAACTCATCAAGCACAGAAGTGTTTCCACCTATTTTTTCTAAAAAATCAGAACATTTATTCCACAAATCATCAATAATGATGACATGCTCAGCGCATTGTTTGAGCATTGTAAATCTATTAATCTGAGCTAAAATAGCCTCTTCCTGTAATCCGAAACGTATACGTTCTTCTTCAGTAAGTAGTGATTGTCGATAATCATTATTTGTTTTTTGTGTGTCTCCAATTCTTTTACATTGCATATCACCATCCATCCCGTTCACTCCGCTACATACCACTACCACTGCGCAGTATACACTGAACAACAAACCACACCAATTGTCTTTAACCATATCATACCTCCAAACGTTAATAATTACCAAAGCTACCAACGAAACAATGCTTATTTACGAAATCAGGAGATGAAGAAAAACCAGAAAGCGATAACAACAACCAACAGAAGAAGCTCACGACCATCGCTTTTCATCATCTTTCAAAGCATCGTTTCACCTCTTTTTCGATCATTACAAAAACTACAATAACCGATTGTATGGTACTACAGCTTCATCAACGGATGCAATCCTTCCATTAACGAAAAATTAACCTTTTTG
>JAISZX010000056.1 GCA_031284365.1 Holosporaceae bacterium | reverse complement strand
AATACCAGATGCTTTCGCAATCCAGCACCATACGCCTGTTTGGTAGATCCGCTTGGACGGACTCTACCGGAGGACCTGCCTCCATCTTCACAATGCCTTACCTTGGCACACCACAAAATACTTTACGATATCACAACCATAGAACAATCACTTAGCAGCTGCCACATCGTTTTTTGCACCTGAGCCCTAGTGGCTCTGAGTAGCTTTTGCAACAGGTCTAATATTTTCTAAAATCCAAGATTTAAACAGACTCATACTCAAATCTCAACGAATACAAGTGTTGCACTTCACTCTTGAAGTAGCGTTCTCAAGCGCCTATTCCGCAATGGTTTAATTAATTTTACATCGCCGGTACTACTGGTATATTAACCTCTTGCAGAAGCTCCATGTTGATATGATTCATATAATCCCGTGAAACGGCGAGACCGAGTGCCATCATATTTTCCCTAAAAAGCACGAAAGTTTTTCTCATTTTCATCTCACGTTGTTCCTCACTCAAATCTTCACTTAAAACCAAATCTCCACTCACATTCAGTCCACAGTAATACAATGGATACATCGGCGGACTATTTTTTAAATTACTAAATATCGAATGTGGAACAACCGGCACTACTCTTTGATTATCACTATTAGAATTGCCATTATAATCACCAACATAGCGCGTAGATATAGCTCCGGACTTCCCTATCGGAAATTCACCGGAGCAATTTACGAAATCTTTTCTGGTGAAATTAGGTCCACACAACATCCTGTCCAGTTCACATGCAACTTTTGCTCCTTCTTTTCTATTTCGTGGATAAATTGTGATAAATTTAATGTATTGCGAATAATTACAAAGATTTAACTTCATTTCCAGACAAAATCTACGGATAAGACCTGTATCCGGTATTATCTTATAATAAATTTTGTTTTTTTGTAGATATGGGACAACCGATTCAGCCACTTTTGCGGCAGAAGACGGAGTTGCAGATACATGTAACTTCCAGCCTCCTACCGTCCCATGTGCAAGACTATGATCAGTCACAAAAAACGGTTCCTCCGGATCATCATTAAATCCACCCATCGTATCTTCCCTTAGCGGAAGCCTAAATGGACGTCTAGGTATTTCTTCTCCTTTTCGTTCTGTTACAGAAAGTTGCACTGTTAAATATTCATCTGAATAAGTCGTAAAAGCATCATATTTATAACGACTATTACGACCTGTTGCGATTCCAAAACTCTCAAAAACATCTTTGTAATTTCTGTCATACTCAATATTTTTATCAGCAATTTCTTTTTTTCTAGCATCAGTTAACTCTCTGGTACTCCAAATGACGCCATCTTTGATTTCCGTAGGATCTTCACCTCTCAGCACCATCTTTACAAATTCCTCAGGATCCTGTCCCAGTTCATTGGCAAATACCACAATATTTCGATAGAGTCTACACATCGTTGCAAAACGGTTTCCAATAAATTTTGATAGTGGAGCATATTCCACCTTAAGCTGCAACGCAATATCACTAATTTTTTTAAATTCTGCAAAAATATTTTCGTATAGTTCAACGACTTGGCCAGATAATTTAATGATTTCGCTAAACTTTTCCATAACCTCTCCGTACTGTTCCTCCTTATCCGGCTCATTCTTATCTACAGTAATTTTTTTAGGATGTCCGCCGCCATTACGATATAACTTTTTTATGTCTTCAGATAACCTAAAAATACTCTCTAAGTGATTGTTAATAAGAGCACAATTGTCATTTATAACTTTTGGTAATGACTGCATATCATTAGAAATTAGGTCGGCTATTACCCGAATCTTCTTACTAGATAATTTATTGATCTCGTTAATACTACTGATATTATATTCACAATCAAGACGCCAATTAGCCCTTTTCCTCCTCATTTCTGAAGAGAAAGTCCTAAAACCCCAATAAGCCAACTCCTTGATTCGTGCAGATGAATCACCAAATTGTCTAAAAAAGCCCATTTGATAACTGCAATCGATATTGGCAAAAAGAGCAGGCCCAATTAGCATATCCTTTGCTATACTTCCACGAAATTTATCATATAAGTCAATTAACGCTTTAAAGTTTTCCTTCGTAGGTGAATTGACAACTCTTTCTAAAATTCCATCAGCCGTTCCGCTTAAAGCAGTCCACTCTCCTGATATTTCACTTATTTTACTTACTCTTTCTTTGAAAATTTGAATCTTCTCATCCATTGTAGCTGCTTCCAGACGATCTCTTAGCGCTCCGATAGGTTCTTCCTGCGCTGCAGGAGAAACTGCTGGGCTTGCACCAGCAGCTGCTGCATCTGGTACAACAGCTGCGGCAGGATCAGAAGCTGGATCAGCAGCTTCTGTAGCAAATTGCAAAAACATTGCGCCAATTATAATTATTTTCTTTTTCACTATATCCTCTCATTGTTGATATAACCATATTATCAGATGCATCTTAAAATTTCATTAATTTGCAAACAAAAACTTTCTGTAAAAAAAATATTTTTAGCTGTTATACCCCTCCTGAAAGAGATGTTGAAAAAAGTGTTAAGAAGTATGTATGGAAAATTTTTTGACACCCAAAGAGCATCAAGAGTTAAAGCAACGACACCGGAAAGAGAAGGGCTGTCGAACAAGAGATCGTATCAAAGCAGTGTTAATGTCGGATGACAGGCATAGTTTCAGAGAAATATCAAAAATATTATTGCTGGATGAAGAGACGATAAGCAAGCATGTGTCGGAATATATGGAAAGCTAGAAATCAAGACCGGAGGCTCGCAAAGCAAGCTTTCTTCGACTCAGACCGAGGAGCTAACGAAAGGACTAGAAAACACGAAATTTTTAGCGGACAAGGGTTATGATTCGAAAAAAAATATAGACTGTTTGAGCGGAAAAGGTTGCGAAGCCGTGATCCAGTCTCCAAGGAAAAACGAGAGATTGCCAAAGATATTTACAAATAGTAACGTCTTGTCGAAAATTTCTTCAGTAAGATAAAATGGTTTCGAAGAACATTTTGGTTGCAAAGGTGGCAACAAATTTTGATTTGGTTACAAGGAGCACGTCAGCGTTGATGCGCAATCCGGAATGATTAATAAAGTTGCAGTGACCAAGGCGAATATCACTGATGCACAGGGCATGAGGCATGTTTGTCCACGGCAAGGAGCAATTTACGTGGACAAAGGTACTGTACCAATCCGGCGCGGACAGCTGCTGCAATCAAAGGTTGTCATCTTGCGGCCATAAAACGCAACAACATGAAGGGAAAAAATCATGATTTGGATCGCTGGATATCTGGTATTCGAGCTCCCTACGAGAGAGTTTTCTCAAAAATCGAAAAACGAGTTCGCTACAAGGGAGTTGTAAAAAATTTCTTCGCGGCTCTCATGCAGGCAATATGTTTTAACATTAAACGATTCGCAGTTCTGGAATTTTCAACGGGATGAGTCTGTCCGGACTCACAAAAACAGGATAA
>JAISZX010000112.1 GCA_031284365.1 Holosporaceae bacterium | reverse complement strand
ACACATCCATGATTAGATCAGTAGATAAAATATGCGCTCAAATTATTTTAGATTTATCTAAAAACAAATATGCGCTGTTTGGTGCTAATGGAAAAAACGCCACAACGCCGCCACAAAATTTTGAAATCGATGCTTTTGAGAGGAGGTCAGATCTTCATTTTTCGCTGAAATTTGAGATGGTGGGCAATGCAGGATTCGAACCTGCGACCACCTGATTAAAAGTCAGATGCTCTACCAACTGAGCTAATTGCCCCTCGTCGCATAAAATACATAAAAAATAGCATTCAATCAACCAAAAAAAAACATTGTACACTAAAATAATCACATGAAATTGGATGTGTGGCTTGTTTTTTTTATTTTTATTAATTATTTATTTATCAGTTCGAACGATCCTATGTAAAATATTAATATGGATTGGTTTTATGCTGGTCATAAATAAAGAAAATTTGAGAAACAAAAAAGTTTTGGTGAGAGTTGATTTCAATGTACCTACAGAAAACGGTATAGTGCAAGACGCTTTCCGTATAGAAAATACTCTTCCAACGATAGAGCTTTTAAAAAGTGTTGGCGCAAAGATAATATTGATATCTCATATTGGAAAAACTACTAATTACAATCGCGATCAAAGTTTAAGAAATGTCATCGACACAGCAACAAATACGTACAAATCAAAAATTGTATTCATTGATGATTGTATGGACGAAAACGCTGGTTCGATTATCGACAATTCATCAGTTGATAATATAGTTTTAATGGAAAATTTGAGGTTTTATCAAAATGAAGAAAATTGTGATTTTGAATTTGCGAAGCGATTAGCTAAACTGGCCGATTTTTACATCAACGAAGCGTTTTCCGTGTCACACAGAAAACATGCGTCAATCTTTGCGCTTCCACAATTTTTACCGCACGCATTGGGTCTGTCTTTTGTGAGAGAAATTCGGACAATCGATAATTTTTTCGCTGATACTTCTTCTCCAAAAATGTGCATCGTTGGAGGCACAAAACTATCGACAAAAGTTAACTTACTGAAAAATCTAGTAAAAAAAGTGGATAAATTAGCTATAGGAGGAGGAATCGCAGGCGTATTCTCATCGTTTTTTGGAAAACTTTATTTGGATTGCGGCAAAAATGAATACGAGCGAGACGTTATCGAAATCGCTGAAAATGCAAATAAGTACAACTGCGAACTAATTCTGCCAATCGATTTTTCTGCCTTAATTGATACTGAAAGATGTAACGATGCAAAAATTTTTGATATCGGTCCTAATTCTGTTGAATTATTCAAGAGCCATCTGAAAAAAAGTAAATTACTTTTGTGGAACGGCCCAGTCGGATTATTCGAGAAAGCTCCGTTCGATTTTGGAACTATGTCAATCGCGAAAGAAGTGTCACAGCTAACGCAAAATGGAGAATTAACATCCATTATTGGAGGCGGAGACACAAGCTTCGCGATTAATAAATTTAATATGGCTAAGGACATGTCGTACATTTCTACGGCAGGTGGGGCGTTTCTATCGTATCTTGAGGGCAGAGAACTTCCTGGTATTTTCGCAATGCACCTATCAGACAGTCAATTTTCTCTCGACCACACGTTGCTCACATGAATACCATTCGACTGTTTTAATGATTCCGGAATCGAAACTTTCTTCTGCTTTCCATCCGAGTTCAGTCTTTAGTTTAGTTGCATCGATGGCGTAGCGGCGATCGTGTCCAGGCCTGTCAGTTACAAATGTAATCAATTTGCAGTAACTTCCTGATTTTCTTCGGTACTTTTGATCCAAAATTTCACAGATTTTTTGCGCGATACCGAGATTATTTTGTTCGTTGTGTCCACCAATGTTGTAAATTTCTCCGGCAATCCCACCGTGAAATATCAGATTAACAGCTTTGCAATGATCAATCACATATATCCAATCACGAACATTCATTCCGTCTCCGTAAATTGGAATTGGCTCTTCAGCTAGTGCGTGACGAATGATTGTTGGAATCAATTTTTCGCTATGTTGTTTTGGTCCATAATTGTTGGAGCAATTAGATGTTACAACGTTTACTCCATATGTGTGAAAATACGCTCTAACCAGCATGTCAGATCCAGCTTTGCTTGCCGAGTAAGGACTATTGGGAGCGTATGCTGTTTTTTCCGAAAAATATCCTGTTTCTCCAAGTGTTCCGTAAACTTCATCTGTAGATATGTGATGAAATCTATTTTGTTTGGAATTTTTGTGTTTTTTTCTGAAAGTTTCCAGCAACGTGAAAGTTCCCAACACATTTGTTTCTATAAAGGCGCGCGGATTAGAGATGGAATTATCAACATGACTTTCAGCAGCAAAGTGAATTACATCAGTAATTTTGTGCTTTTCAAAAACTTCCAACACGAAAGATGTGTCGCAGATATCTCCTTTTATAAAAGAATAATTTGAAAAATTTTCACATTCTTTTAGATTATCCAGGTTGCCAGCGTATGTTAATTTGTCAAGATTGATTACGTGATAATCAGGGTATTTTTCGCAAAAATACGGAATGAAGTTCGATCCGATAAATCCTGCACCTCCTGTTACTAGCACATTCTTATACATTCTGTTTTCTTTCACCTACAATTTTTGATAGATATCTCTTATAGTCGGAGCCATCCTCGTAATTGTCTACCAATTTTGCAAACTGAACAATATCGATAAATCCGCGATTTAGCGCTATTTCCTCAATACAAGAAATTTTCAATCCCTGACGTTTTTCAATCATCTGAACAAACTGAGCTGCATCCATGAGGCTGTCGGGAGTTCCCGCATCCATCCATGCCGTTCCGCGACACATACGAAGAACTTTTATGCGATTCTCCTGTAGATATTCTTTATTTAAATCAGTGATTTCCAATTCTTTTCGGGATGAAGGTTTAAGCGCTTTGGCTTTTTTTACAACGTCTGGAGTGTAAAAATATAACCCAACGACAGCAAAATTTGACTTCGGATTTTTCGGTTTTTCTTCGATGGATAAAACATGTTCGCCATCGCTAAATTCTACTATGCCGTATCTTTCTGGATCTGGAACATGATATCCGCAAATAACTGCTCCTTCATTTTTCCAGATAATTTTAAAAAAGTCATTTAACTGATCCCCCATGTAAAAGATGTTGTCACCAAGGATCAGGCAGACGTTGTCGTTCCCGATAAAATCATCTCCCAGAACTAACGCTTCGGCAATACCGTTTGGGTGATTCTGCACCTTATACGATAACTTTAGACCAATATTAGATCCGTCCCCAAGCAATTTTTCAATATTTGGAGCGTCTTCTGGAGTAGAAATAATCAAAACTTCACTAATTCCGAAAAGCATTAAAGTAGCAAGCGGGTAGTAAATCATTGGTTTATCATAAACCGGCAACAACTGTTTCGAGAATACACGCGTCATTGGGTACAGGCGTTTCCCAGCTCCTCCGGCCAACAAAATTCCTTTATATGGTATTTTATTTTTCATCGGCTTATCATGAATGCGCACGAAACTAACCGACTGTCATCAATTATGACAACAAAGTCGCTGGTCGCAAAAACACTTTTCTTATACATTATTTTCTACCAATGCAATTTTAACAACTTATAGCAATTTTCTAAACTAATTACAATCTTAGACTTGTGTAAGTTTTAGGGGTTTTTCCTAGAGAAAAGCATGTTGCGCCATTCGTTTAAATTTTCCCAACAAATGTTTGCAATTAATTAAAAATCTAAATGTTGCATCACTGTATTTTTTCTAGAGCGCTTTTGCAAAATTCTCCATTGACTCGACCGAGTTTACGGAAATCAGTTCCATTTGCGGCGAAATTCTTTTTACAAGTCCAATTAAAACTTTTCCGGATCCAATTTCTATGCATTTGGAAATTGAGTTCGATTCGGCAAATAAGATACTTTCTCTCCACCTGACTCGTTTTGTAATTTGCTCCAGTAGTAGAGTGTGAAAATTATTAATTTCTGCTTTACCCGTAACGTTTGAAATAATTGGCTTCACTGGAGTATGAAAAATAATGCAGCGTAGAGCATCGGTAATTTCTGGAATCGCATTTTGCATCAATTCACTGTGAAAAGGACCGCTTACATCAAGCAGTATTACTTTTTTCGCATTTGCTTCATATGCTTTTTTCATAGCTTTTTCGACAGCATTACAGTGTCCGCTTACTACGATCTGCCCAACCGAATTGTCGTTTGCAATCTGAACTATTTCTTTATCTGAACTGCATTCGATCACAATTTGTTCGATAATATCAGCCTCTAGTCCTATAATTGCAGCCATCACACCGTTGGTTGGATAGGCATTCGCCATCGCTGCGCCGCGTATTCGCAAAATTTTTGCAGTATCTGATAGAGAAATCACGTGATTTGCGCACAGAGCGGTATACTCTCCCAGGGAATGTCCAGCAAAAAATTTGGCTTTTTGTGCGATATCGATTCCAAATTCATTCTCGAGAACTTTAACAAACGCTATGCTGACAGCCATCAATGCAGGCTGGGCATTTTGGGTCGCTTTTATTTCATCCTCTGTTCCGTTGAAAATTAAATTCGATAATTTAAACGAAACTGCATCATCAACTTCATGAAAAACGTCTTTTGCAGATTGAAAAGCGTCATATATATCTTTTCCCATACCAATTTTTTGAGATCCTTGTCCGGGAAACATAAAAAGCATTTTTTCCTCCTATTACTTTTTCCAAAACTGTTTTATAAACACCATAAAAAATGAAATGAACTCGATTCTGCCAGCAATCATTGATAGTATCAATACAATTTTTGTGAACGACGACAATTCGGATATTTCAGCAACTGTGGCTTTACGTAATCCAAAAAACGGACCATTGTTATTGACTGTAGTTATAACTGCGTTGAAAGCTTTTCCAAAATCAAAATCTGAAAAAGTCAGTGCGAACGATGCTAAAATCGTAAAAACAAAATAGCAAAGAAAGTATGAGAATAATCCGGTGACATCGATTTCATTTAATCTTCTTCCTGCGTATGTAGGCACATAAACTGCGTTTAATTTCACAAGGCGAATCAAATAGCTTTTTATTAGCAGAAATATCATTATCCATCTGAAAATTTTAATGCCACCTGTGCATGATCCAGAGCAACCTCCGCAAAAATTCAGTACATATAAAAAAGCATCAATGAACGATGAAAAAGACTCTGGCAAATGTAGCGATATACCAGTTGTAGTCACCGAAGAGGTTGCTGTTAGCAGCGCTATTTGTACACTTTCAAATATAGAGACATCCGAAAATGAGATAATGTAGACTGAAAGAATCACTGTGCATACCGCAACAACCGAAGCATAGCAAACAAATTGCTGATCTTTAAAGGCTGAAAAACAATTGGAATTCAAATTCTTAATGAATGTTACAGATACTCCGCTGATAAAAGTAAGTATCGACAATGTCAACAAAATTCCAGCGGAAGCAGCAGAATAATTGACGTCTGAAACAAGCGCACCACCACTTGAAATAGCGTCAAGCGAGTAGGATACGGATTCAATCGGAGATATCCCAAACCCAATTAAAACAAACGATCCAATTATCACTGCAATTGAATAAATTATTGTCATATTTTTTAAAAGATGTTTGATAGATATATTTTTAGAACAACTACTGTGCTCAAACGAAATAGGAATTAGAAAATTCGAGAAAACATACAAGCACGAAATTATGAAACCGATTCCGCCAAGCAGCTGTAATAAACTTCTCCACAGCAAAATTCCTTCTGAAAAACTTTTTATATCTAGGATTGTTGTTGCTCCGCTCGTTGTCAGTGCAGATATTATTTCAAAAAGGCAATCTACAATTGAAATATCTTGGGATGAAATAATCAAAGGTAACGAAGCAGGAATCGGAACAGTGAGCCATGAAAATAAAACAACACAAACTCTTTCTTTTAAATTTAATATTATGCTTTCGCTAGTTCTATTCGAAAAAAACAGCAGTCCACCTGTGAAGCAACAAAAAATTCCGCTTATGAAAAAGCACGAACTAGTATTTTGTGCAAAGCACAAATCAACTATCGCCGGAATTATCATAGCAGATGCTAGAATTAGAAATATGAATCCTATCACGTAAAAAATTTTTCGATAAGAAATCATTTTTTTCCTTTTAGCTGACCACAGGCTGCCAAAACATCGTCTCCTCTAGATTTTCTAACGATAGTACGAATGCCTTTCCCCAATAATATTTTTGCAAAGCGATGAGCATGATCATAACTGCTTCCAATGAACGGAGATCCAGGCCAACTGTTAAATGTAATTAGATTTACTTTGCTGGGAATTGATCGCAGTAGTCGAGATAATTCAATGGCATTTGCATCGGAATCATTTATGCCTTTCAGCAATAAATATTCAAAAGTCACATGATCTGTATTGCTATTCCTTTGATACTCTTCTGCAGCATTAATCAGTGTTTTTATGTTGTATTTATTGTTTATAGGCATTATGCGAGAACGTGTTTCATCATTTGATGCGTGCAACGAAATTGCGAGTTTTACTCCAAATTTTGCGAGATCGAAAATTGCATTTTCTATAATTCCAGAAGTCGAAACAGTAATTTTATGGCGCGAAAAGTTGTGCGCTCGTTCTTCTAGAAGTAGCTCCAACGCGCTTGCTAAATTTTCAAAATTTAAAAGTGGTTCTCCCATCCCCATAAACACAATGTTAGTAACGCTTTCATTCCAAAACAAAATTTGCGCAATTATTTCTGATGATGTAAGATTACGGACAAAATTTTGCGTTCCAGTATAACAAAATTTGCACCCGACAGCACATCCAATCTGAGAAGAAACGCAAACTGTTGAACGTTTTTCTTCCGGAATAAAAACTGTCTCGATGCAATTTTCATCCCACAATTTTAGAAGAGCTTTTTTCGTGCCGTCGCGCGATTTTTGCAGAGTTACGCAGTTTGGAATTTTGATGGAGTAATTTTCTTCCAAAATTTTTCGAACTTTCAGAGGAACATCTGACATAATATCAAACGACCTGGCCGATTTTGTGTGAATCCATGGAAAAACGCGTTTGGCATCAAGGTTGGTGAGACCAATCTTCGCGAATTCTGTTTTCAATTGCGAGAGAGTAAATCCGATAATATTTGTGAAATCTATTTCTGACATTTTGACCTCGCAAGTCCATCTACTCGCTCGTTATATTCATGCCCGGAATGTCCAGCAACCCAATTCCATGAAACTTCGTGACGACTCGATGCTGCTAGTAATCTAATCCAGAGCTCTTTATTTTTCACTGGTGTGTTTGCGGAAGTCATCCACTTTTTTTTAATCCAGCCTTTTACCCATTTGGTTATGCCATCCACCAAATATCTGCTATCGCTATGCAATTCGACAATGCAATTTTCTTTTAATTCTTCTAATGCTCTGATAGCTGACATTAATTCCATACGATTATTTGTAGTGTCAGCTTCTCCGTCACACAATTCTGTTTCAATTCCGTTGCAAATAATAATCGCACCCCATCCTCCAGGGCCCGGATTTCCTTTGCAAGCTCCATCAGTATAAATTACTACTTGTTTCACAACTCTATCCATCCATAAAACACGTGAGATGCAGGACCGATTTTAGAAATATTCAGATTATCATCTATTAGTATGAACAATTTGCCTCCCCTTTGCTTCACCAAAATTTTTTTCGATAAAATGATATGATCGATATAAGCAACTGCTGCCGCTGCACATGCTCCACTTCCGCATGCAAGTGTTAAACCTGCTCCGCGCTCAAAAACTGTTAAATCGATTTCACCTTTTTCTGTGACATGTGCAAATGAAACATTTATCTTATTTTTAAACAAGGAATTATTCTCCAGCCGTGTGCCCAGAGATTTCATTTTTCCTTCATCCAGAATATTATTGCAGAATAAAACCAAATGCGGATTACCAACCGAAATGCATGATGCGTGATAAACATCATTCGGCAGATTCAATTTTTTTAGCATAAATTCTGATGTAACATTTTCAGGAACACCTATTTCTTCCGGATCAAAACTAGGCTCACCCATATTTACACATATGTCTTTATCCACCTGTATTGGATACGATTTTTTTTTTGTTCTCAACGTAAATTGCAGCACACCATTTTGTTTTTTCATCAAAAGTCCAATGCATCTGGCGGCATTTCCACATATTTCCGCTTCACTTCCATCAGGATTGAAAAAATCAGCAAAAATTTCTGAATCTTGTTGTTTGTAAAGAACAAGAGTATCGCAACCTATGCCGTAATTTCTGTTGCAAATAGTTGGAATAAATTCACGACACAATTCATTTGCGCGAACGTCAATCATCACAAAATCGTTGCCAAGTGCTTGCATTTTATCAAATTTTATTAGCACTGTTATATGCCTAATATTTTTTTCGTGAAAAGCTTTCCACTCTCCACGGCTGGCTGATCAAAAGGATTTACGTTTATAGTTTTGCAAACAAAAACTGTTTCTAACATAAAATACATAAATAATTCTCCAAGAATTTCCGGTGTAATTTGCGGAATTTTTATTATTCTAGTTGGACGCGATTTTTCAAGAATGGATACCATAGTTCCATTACACTGAGCTTCAAAAATAGTTGCCACCGTTTTATCTTTTAAGCATGAAAATGATGATATTGTGTTTTGTGAAATCGACAAATCAGTCTCTTGTTTCTCGAAAAAAAATGTGAAACACTTATCGTTGAAGCCATCCAAATATAGTTGCAATTGACTATGTTGATCTACCGAGCCAACAGACGTTATGGGAGTAATTCCTACTCCAACTTTTCCGGTACTTTCGGCGTACAATTGAGCGAGCCATTTTCCGAACATTTCCAGTTTATCCGAATAAATAAATGACACGTGCTGAGTGATTTTATCCATGAAATTTTTTATAACGAAAGTCGCACCACATTCTACTTCTGATAAATACTTTTCGAGAATCTTTTTTCCACCAGATCGGATTTTTAGAGGATCAATTCCACAGAGCACCGCTGGCAACATTCCAACAATTGAAAATACAGAAAATCTACCACCGATATTTTTTGGGTGATCTAAACACAAAAAATCGAATTGATCAGCAATCATTTTTAATGAAGATGTTTTGTCTTCGGTAATAAAAACGAATTTATTCTTTTTCTCTTCTATCAAATTCAATGCCAATAAAGTTTGGCATATTGTTTCCAATGTTTCTCCTGATTTTGAAATGCACAGAAAACCAGTTTCATTGACATCGGTTTCAGAAATCACCTTTTTTAAAGTTGACGGATCGAGATTGCATACAAACTTTACGTTTTCATTTGGGAATACAGCATGAATACATTGTCCACCCAAACTCGACCCACCGGTGCCAAATATTATAAATTTCTTGTGTTGCATCCATTTTTTCAAACGAGGATTTTCCAAAATTTTTAAATCATCAACGGATTTGGAAATGGAAAAACAATCGAGATTAACAACGTCATCAACGAAATCAAAATTCAATTTTTTGTAATTTCCAGGAAAGAAAACAAACTGGTTAATTAGCATTTTTCTTACTATCCACAGCTGGTTTAATGATGGAAATAACGCATGGATCATTTTTAAAAATTGTTTTCGCCTGTTCACTCACCTTATTTATGTCGAATTTTCCTACAAAATCGTAGTATGATTTTAGAAAATCGAAGTCGTAGCAGGATCCAACTTTTTTAGAAACCCAATCGACAAAATCAAGAACATCAATGTCGAAATGAAACATTTTAGTTGAGTCAGACAATTTTTTCGCAGCTTTTTTCGCCTGCTCTTCCGTAATTTTTTCAGAAGCTATATATTTGATTTCCGATAGAACAGCAGTTATCACATCTTCAATACTATCGGAATTTTTCGCAGTAATTGTCATACAAAAATCTCCATAATCATAATTCCAAAATGAATAGCAAAACGACATGGACGCAATTGCCCTTTTGCTCAAATTCTTCTGCAAAGCTTCATCCAAATAATTAACAAAAATTTCTGCGGCAAGCGCATTGTCTTTTTGATTTCTATAATTTGGTATTTTCCAATACATTTCTATAATCGGAACATTCACCTGCGTGCTATTTTTTGTAATTCTAACTGTTGAACAGTGATGTGGCGGCTCCTTAAGTCGATTTATTTCAGACGTAGTTTTATCATTACCAAAATACTTTAAAACTGATTTTAATGCAGATTTTTTATCGACGTTTCCAACTATAATTATAGTAACTCGATCTTTTGTATAATTTCTTTTTTTGAAATCGCACACATTCTTTTCGGATATTAGTTTTAAATCGTCTAAATTGCCAGATATACGTACTCCATAATTTGAGTGCCAGTACAAAGATTTTCTAGCCTCATTCCTAACAACATTTTTATCATTTTGTTGATCTTCAACAATTTGTTGTTCTATGATTTTTTTACTATCGTTTAGATCATCTATTGAAAAAGCGAAATCCGAAAATGTAACTCCTAGATTTTTTATAAACTCCTCAAGATTTCCTGCCTTTCCATACAAGTAATACACACTCTGATCATATCCTGTATAAGAGCTGCTTTCGGAACCATATTGATGTGAATCGGCGTTGACGCTTTCTTTCAATTTTTTCAAAAAAATACTACTAAGTAGACTAGCAACGCCACGCTTCTCTATTTCGTCAGTGCTTCCGGAAGAAACGCACAACATCACCAGAACTGAATCCGATTTAGTTGATCCTACGAACACGACCGTAGCTCCGTTTTCTAGTTTTTGCAATGATGCTCCACGGTACTTGTCTGCGCTGGAATCAAAAAAAATTGTTAGAGAACAAATTGCAATAATTTTTCTAAACATCGTCTTTTATTACTTCAAGCAAGGAGGAACTAGCAATTCACTTTTCTTTACGCTATCCGTCTTAATCCTATCGTTCTCGTGACCTCCACAGCCAACCAAAAACAGCAACAACGTCACAAACAAAATTCTCATGCTTCCTCTTCCTTATGCAAAACGAAAAACAGCGCTGATACTCCAATCACAATCGCACTATCAGCAATATTAAAAGCAGGCCAGTGATAAGTTAGCAGATGAAAGTCCAAAAAATCAATAACTGCTTTATAAATGACTCTGTCTATCATATTTCCAACTGCACCGCCAACAATAAAACATGCCGGCAGTTGATAAGATTCGTTGTCCTTTGCCCAATAGCACAGCATCGCTATAATAACCAATGAGATAATGGCAAAAACTAATGGCTGCAAAGCTCCGCTCAATAATCCAAACGTTACTCCACTATTTTTCACCATTACTATATTAAGAAATGGCAGCACATATATCACTTCACCAAGACTCAAATAGTCCGCAACAAAAAACTTGGATATTTGATCACTTAGTACGATAAATAATGCGATTAAAAAATAACCACCTACTTTTTTCGAGCCAAAACTTTTTGGCATCTTTCGCATATTTTATCTCCATTTAAATATGTAGAGACTTTCCAACACCTTTCACATTTCTCTCCCTCTGCAACAGAAACAGTTACTCCGATATTTTTTAAGTCGTCGCTTACGAACGCTTCGTTTGGTATCGATTCATTTTTAATTTTAAATCCGGAAGTAATTGCGATCTCCTCCCAAAATGCTTCATCTCCTATTGGAACAATATTGTCTGGATCGAAAATTGTAATGCTCGCCTGCAAACTAGATCCAATAATCTTGTCCTTTCGAGAAATTTCTAACGCTGTAGTTACTGATCTCCTTATCTCTTTTATTTTATTTATTTTATCGCACAGCACCTTATTGACCCAATTATCATTTGGCATAAGAAAATTTTCGAGATGTACGCTTGACGTATTATAAACGCTAAGCCACGCTTCTTCTGCCGTAAAAACAACGATTGGCGCTAACCATCGAATTATATGCTGAAACGACGCGTTCAATACGCAGCGGTATGCTTTGCGCTTTGGATCATCAGGATGATCGCAGTAGAGGCAATCTTTGCGAATATCGAAAAAGAATGACGACAAATCTCCGGAGCAAAATGCATACAACGTTGAAAAGTATTTATTTATATCATAGGAATCTATGCAAGACATAAGTTCCTGGTGTATTTCAGTTAGTCTATGCAACGCCCACTTCTCCAATTCCGGTAGATCTTCGTATGGAATAACTTCTGCCGAATGATCGTAGCCTGACAGAGCTCCAAGCATATATTTTAGCGTATTGCGAAGTTTTCTGTACGTATCCTCGAGCTGTTTAAGGATATTTGTTCCAAGCTTCAGATCCTGCGTAAAATCGCTGCACGAAACCCACATTCTAAAAATATCAGCTCCAAGATTTTTTACAACATCCTCTAAGGCAACGACGTTACCCAACGATTTGGACATTTTTCTGCCTTTTTCGTCCACTATGAATCCATGAGTCATCACAGCCTTGAACGGTGAGTCGCCAAAAGTTCCGCAGGAATTCAATAGCGAATGCTGAAACCATCCACGATGCTGATCTGATCCTTCCACGTATAAATCTGCGGAAAAATGTACGCCATCTTTTCTTAGAACATAAGCATGGGTGGATGCACTTTCAAACCACACATCCAACGTATCCAAAATTTGTTCATAATCCTCTACATTATATCTATCGCCGAGAAAAACTTTCGGATCTTTTGTAAACCACGCGTTTGATCCTTCTTTTTCAAAAATATCTGCAACGCGATTGATTACTTCCATATCTCGCAATGGTTCCCCAGTTTTTCTTTCAACGAACAGTGGAAGAGGAACTCCCCATACGCGTTGACGCGAAACACACCAATCGCCGCGATTTTCTACGAATGATTTGATGCGATTATATCCCTGTTTCGGAATCCATTTGGCTTTTTCAATTTCCGCTAAAGCTTTTTTGCGTAATCCGGTGTTATCCATTCCGATAAACCATTGCGGAGTCGTTCTGAAAATCAACGGAGCTTTCGATCTCCATGAATGCGGATAGCTGTGCGTGACGCTTGTTCTAAATAATAGAGCACCAACGTTGTCCAATGCTCTAAGCATATCTTCATCAACTTTGAAAACATGTTTTCCCGCGAACATTGGCACTTCGTCATAATATATTCCAGATTCATTTACAGTAGCTGGAACTTTAATTCCTAATTTCTTACATACATTAAAATCGTCTACTCCGTGTCCTGGAGCTGTATGAACCAATCCAGTACCAGCATCACTTTCCACATGATCTCCACATATCAATGGAACATCAAAACCATAACCAAAATTATGAAACGGATGAAAACATACAACGTCCTTAAGCAAGTCTCCTGGAAATTCACACAATTTCTCGCAGGCAATTCCTGTCGTCTGCGAAAAATTCTCCACCAAATCTTTTGCTACTATGATTTTTTTTTCATCTATTTGAAGCAAGCAATACACTAAATTTTTTGAGTAGGAAATTGCCCTATTGCCTGGAATGGTCCATGGAGTTGTAGTCCAAATCACACAATAAGCATCACGCAAAAAATCGACACATGACGATTTTATCGCGAACGCCACATAAATGCTCGATGATTTTTTCTCCATATATTCGATTTCCGCATCTGCAAGAGCAGTTTGCTCCACAACCGACCAAAAAACAGGTTTTTCACCCTTATATAGTGTGCCATCCGCAATAAATCTTCCGATTTGACGGATCACAGTTGCTTCAGATTCGTTATTCATCGTGAGATACGGATTTTCCCAATCGCCATTGACTCCAAGACGTTTAAATCCACTTCGCTGAACATTAATCCAATATTCTGCGAACTCTCTACACATATTTCTGAGTTCTGGTATTGGTACATCTTCTTTTTTCTTACCATTCTCACGAAGCTGCTCCTCAACTTTCCATTCGATCGGTAATCCATGGCAATCCCACCCTGGAACAAACGGAGCATCAAATCCCTGCATACGCTTCATGCGAACCACAATGTCCTTAATGACTTTGTTCATGGCAGTGCCAGCGTGTGGATTCCCATTCGCGAACGGAGGACCGTCGTGAAGAACGAACTGTTTGCATCCTCTTTGCGCTTCTCTAGATTTATTGTAGATATCTATTTTTTTCCAGTACTCCAAGATCTCTGGTTCCTTTTGCGAAAGACTACCACGCATTTGGAAAGTTGTTTCTGGAAGAAATATTGTTTCTTTAAAGCCCATTATACACCACCATTACATAGCCACGAGGATAATAGGCATACTAGAGAAAGTCAATTCGCCCATTCAAATAGTCAGGGCCGTTTCATAAAATATTGAGAGTATTTATTTAGAAGTAGGCATTTACGCTGAATAAAAGCATTTCTTAGGGGAATTATTTTTCTACAGAAAAAGACACTGGAGATAATCATAAATTTTCTCAAAAAAAGCTTGACATAACACATTTAATGTGCAATAATTAGTCTGATAATTACATT
>JAISZX010000068.1 GCA_031284365.1 Holosporaceae bacterium | reverse complement strand
TACAACCTTTGCTTTAAATGCTGCGCTATAATGACTACTCATACTTGCCTCCTCTTATTCCACCTATATTAACAATTCAGAACTCTATATGTGGTCTAAATTTTGGGGAGCACCTTAATTTCGGAATAAACGCGAAGTAGGAGGTGTAGATCATCTTGTCATTCCTTTCTCTTATGCAAAAAATCCCGGGTACGCAAATGCCGATTTTATTGCATCGCAATCCTTTCCCGAGACTCCAAATTTTCTAGCGATTTTATACCAACAATTTTTCACATACAGCATCATTTCATCGATAATCGCGGCGGCTTCATCAGGTTCAAGCACAAATCGACGACATTCAGACAGCAAATTACTTTTGTTAGCGAAGCGACCTTGATTACCGCATATCATTGCAAGATCACGATGTTCAAGAGCAACCATCGGATTCGGAGTCATATCATAGGCAGGAGACAGCCGCCAATTTTCGGCCGCAATAAATGCATGATTGCGCGGATGGTCGTCAGTATTTGAAATCAGAGCATTGAACGTCATGCGCTTGAACAATTCGCGGGCATCCTCTTTTGGAGTATGGGAGAATTTTCGCAACTCTTCCGCCAAAGCTATGTATGACCATCTATCGCGATGCGTGTAATCCTCATCTGCACGCAAAATCGTCATGGCGCTGACCATCCTGCGGCGCATGTATCCTTCACCGTTGTATTCCCGATCGAAACGCTTGACCAGCAGAACGTCTTTGCCTGCAACGGTTGTAATTTTGCTTTCGGCTGCGGTTAATCCACATTCCCGTGCCAGTTGCAGAATAAAATGCTCGACTGCGGCGCTGTTCCAACGATCTCCGGCGCAGTTAAATTTTGCAATCCATAAGTCATTATCAGATGAAACAATAGCCTTCGGACGTGCGCCTCCCATGGAAGTTCCGAGAAGTAGCAACTTTTCTACTTGAACATGCAGAGAATTCGGCGCATTTTCTCCTTGCATGATTTCGTCTGCAGTTTGCTGCAAAATCTCGAGATCGATCATTCGATTGAACGTTCGCTTAGGAGCAGGAGGTTCTTTGTCTAATCCAAATCCGAGTGCGCCGATTCGGTCGTCGGGAGAATGAAGCAAATAATCCATTTCGGAAATATTCTGCACATTCATGTACCGATCAATCAGAAGACGACCCCAATGATCCGGAGAAGCATCACGCAGAGCCCCGAAAACGCCTTTCAACAGACCTGTTTCATAAACTCTGTCAGTTAATTTCAATTCAATCGGATCAATCGCTACTGCATTTGAACGTGCGAGATATGATTTTCCGTAGACGAATTTACCGACGCTTTCTCCTGTATGAGTGGCTCCCAGAACGAATTTTCCTGCTGTTACCGGTATAACCTGTCCGGGAAGAGTTATGTAGACATAACATTGATTTTTAGAAGTCATTATCCAACTCCGCTTTCAACGAACGATCGTTTCGAGATTCCTTCAACGCAGCCAAACGTAATCCTTCAAGATCTTTCAAAGGATCGGCTACACCTTTCATGTTCCCGAGAAAATCGTAAACCCACAGCAGAGCCATATAAATGGAGATGGCAGTTGCCGGTTTTCCTTTTTCCGCATCGCTTATCGCTCGTACTCCGGTCCCGATTTTTTCAGCAACCTGAGCTATGCTTAATCTGCGGCGTTTACGAGCAATTCTAAGATTTTGTCCGAGAAGTTTAAGAGTTTCCTCAATCGCATACGGTGTAGCCTGAAAAAGTTGATTTCTCTGTGGCATATAATGAGTCCCGTTTGTTAGCTTCTAAAAAAGAAGCATAGCACATAAATACGCTTTTGCAAGCTAAAAATCACAAAAAATATGCTTTTAAAGGCTGTTTTTGCTTTTTCCAGAGATTCTCTAAGCAAGCAATTCTAAAATTATTTTGGTTCATATGAAAATCTTCCTCATCAATACTGAGTTGACAGGTTATAATTGAAAACAGGCGAGTTGCTAAGTATAGAATTTATATGAAGCCAGTGAATTCATTTTTGTTGTAGAGGTCTCTGTTTTGCTAATACGTCCGCCCGAGCGCAAAATTCTCCGCAACACAGAAATGTCGGGTTGGAGTGATGTCCGAAATCGTCTCTTAGCCAGTGTTTTTAGCGGAGCAGCTAAAAATCTCCGTGACCCCTGTTTTGGAGAGAAAATGGAAAATTTTGGATGTTTGTGGTGTTTGGGAGAGTAAATGCGGAGCAAAATTTTGTCGATTTGTGTTAATGCGATAGCCTATAGAGCCTCTGAGACAGCGGGTTTGCGGCATCTATTGCATTATGGCACATAAAATAACCGGGGCCAGGGATCATCCCTGGTGGTGGACAAAATGCCACACAAGATAAAGGCGCTTTCCCTCATTAAAGTCAATAATATTTTATATATACAACTTATTATGAATCGAAGTCAATTCCATTGAGGCATTCACATAGGCGATTGTCAATGGCAGAAACCGTGACCTCTGATAAAATTTTTCTGAAAAAACTTCTTCCGTCAATTTTTTCAAAAAATAAACCCATAAAGCCATACTTTCATTTGAGGCGGCTTTAATATACGCTGTTACTATAGAATGGTATTTTTAGCATTGAAAGTTGACATTAAGGGAAAGCTTCTAGTGAAGATCGCATCCTTAATATTTGTTGCATTGGTCGGATATTCTCTGTGGAGTTTCTCTCATACTCCTACAAGAGAAAGAAGCGAAAATGACTTTAATAAATAATTGTGCAAAATTTGATCAATGATGTCAGAAATTGTCTCGGAATCAGTCTTTGCATGAGAGATGCGAAAAACTTTCCGGCTTTACCCCAATTACTGCATTCTATAAATTCTTCTTATAATTCTTTGCGTGGATTTCGAGTAGCTATATGCTCTCAACTCATCATTCATCTCCAGATGCTGGAAACAGCATGCAATTTTGTCTCTATCAAATTCGTTAGGTTCTTTGCGCAGTATGGCGTAAATTAGGTAGGCTAATTCCAGTTTAATTTGGTCTATGTCTTCCGACGCATCTTCTTTTGAGTCTGTTTAGATCCTGGATTTTTAAAAACATTGTAAACAAAAGATTATGTAGTTGCTTATGAATTGACAGCTGGAGCTAACATAAGTACTGCTTAAGCATTACTTTTGAGTGTTTTTCTCGCTTGTTTTTTTACTTTTTATCCTATTTTTGTGAGTCCGGACAGACTCATCCCGTTGAAAATTCCAGAACTGCGAATCGTTTATTGTTAAAACATATTGCCTGCATGAGAGCCGCGAAGAAATTTTTTACAACTCCTTT
>JAISZX010000104.1 GCA_031284365.1 Holosporaceae bacterium | reverse complement strand
ATACATAAATGAGCTGGAAAATAATCTGGAAAAAATTATTAATTCTCTTCCTGATACCGCAGTTGCTCAATCATACTGCATTAATAATTATTTGAATATTTAGTAATGAAAAATGGTATTACACAGCCTCTGCTCCAAATTCTCTTTTTGCAAGTTCAATAACTTTTCAATATAAGCTTTAAGTTTTTCAAATTCTTTCGCTGAGTTATAAAACCAGTCTGTTGACCAGATTCGATAGATGCGCCAACCCAATCCTTCCAATACTTCTTGCCGAATTACATCTCGCTCTCTTGCTGATTTTGATGAATGATACGTAGCGCCATCACATTCTATTCCAAGGAGATAACCATAGGGATACTTTTGGTGTTTCACTCCTAAATCTATTCGATATCCGGCTACGCCAACCTGCGTATGCACTTCGCAGCCTATACTTTCTAGCTTTTCTTTTACAAATATTTCGAAATCACTGTCAGGATCCTGATTATTTGCTTCTGCCATATCAATTGCTCTAGTATATGTATAGATCAAAAAGTTTTTTAACACTTTAACTCCGCGCGATGAATTGTCTGAAATTTTAATATCTTCCGGCTTAAGCGATGTGAATACCACCATATTTTTTTTAGCTCGCGTAAACAAAACATTTAAGCGTCTATGTCCGTTTATACCGTTAATTGGTCCGAATCGTTGCATTACTGCGCCATTTTTATCAGGACCATAGACTGTAGAGATGAAAATGGCGTCACGTTCGTCCCCTTGGACATTTTCAAGGTTTTTTACAAAGAATGATTCAAGAGTAGATTTCCATTTTTCCCTATATTCATACGCATGTAAGTGTTCAATAAAAGCACGATCCATCTCTAATTCAATTAAATCTTTCTGTACTTGATTCATAGTAGCAATTCCTAGACTACGATTTGGATATTTTTGCATAAAATTTAGAGCTGCTTTTACAATAGCCTGAACCTCATCCATATTGGATTTTGCTACATAACAGCCTCCAATATATTGTAATCTTATTCCAAGCTCATCCGGATTCTTGACTGGAGATGGAAACAAAACAAGGCTATTATCATAAAAATGATAGTTTGAGAATGCGATTAGACTTTCATGTTTAGAACGATAATGACGGTTTAAAATACGAGATGGTCTAAAAGATGATAGTGCCATGTCCATAATTGCTTCAGATGTGAAATCTTCTTCATCTTCATCGCTATCTGTACCTACAGATTGAAAAAAAGATGTAGGCGGCAGTTGTTGCTGGTCTCCGACAACTACAATTTGTTTTGCACGAGCTACGCCGCCCAATGCATTTTCCGGGCGCATTTGAGAAGCTTCATCAATGATTACAAGATCGAACGTGATTTTTTTGGGATCAAGATACTGGGCTACAGTTAGTGGAGACATAAGAAAGCATGGTTTTATTTTCTGAATAGACAATCCGGCTCGTTCCATCAGACTTCTAATTGAAATATGACCACGTTGTTTGTTAATTTCATTGCGAATCAATGCACCTTCTGTCCATCCGCTTCTTTTCCCGCTTCCGATACCATGAAATGGGCGTGCCTTGTTTAGCATATTGCCAAGCTGTTGTTGCTGTAGCGCTAATATTTCATTGTCTAACTTTTTGATCTGCGCACGAGCCTGCTCTAAGCCTAAACCTCTTGTAGATGAAAGAAGCTGATGGTTGCGACTGTAAATCTTGCTAGCTATAGAACGATATATCACATATTCAAAGGCTAACGGAAGAGTATCGAAATCGATTTTTTCTCGATCGTATATAGCAAGCAATATACCTTTTAAATCTCGAGCAGCTTCGGTAAAACGAGTATTAAATTCGATATATGCATCGAGACTTTCTTCTTTTTCAATAGCCTTTGCAAACATGGATGATAAATCACCATATGGTGCGTATTCTAGACATTTATCTCCTAATCGTCGTGACGAAGAAATAGATAATTGCTCTTGAGATTTAAGTAACAGATCTTTTAACGCTTTTTGTGAAGTTTGTACCGATCGCCTACTTTCAATAAAATTCTGCCAGGTTATTGAAAAATTTTCGTTCAGAAACATACCAAAACTATCTGTAATTTCAGGTATAGCAAAACATTGCTCAATGAATTTAACAGTTTGCTCGATATCATGAATATCTGTGTCGATGCCTGCATAGTAATTATCAAAGAATTCCTTTGCAATAGCGTTATTTTCAATTGCAATTCTTGCTTCTGCCGCTTCCTTTAGAGGTAATAGATCCGTAATTATTTTCGCAAAAGTGGCATTTTCAGAAATTCCTATGCCGCTAAGCAGCTTTTCCGTATCGCTAAGTTTATTGCATCTATTTTCCAGTTCATTGAGATATTTCTCAATTGACATATCCAATTGAATTGTTGAATTAACTCCGACGATTTTACTTTTTAGTTGGACAAAAGCCTTGCTTTCCGAGATATCCAAGAGCAAATCTAATTCTTCCATATCAGCTGTTAGAATCCATCTGTAAATATTTTTGCTAAATTCATCTTTAAAAATATAACATTTACGCACACCAGCAGCCCATTTATTGATTTTTAGTATTTTTTCAAAATCAGTATCCAAACCATTAAAAAATGAGCCGCAGATTGTTTGAAGTTGGGAATTTTGTTCAAGTTTTTGCCATTTTTCTTTCATACGAGCAATTTCCCAAAGCGTTTTGCCAGCATCATTAGCTCTAAACTTGGTTTTATGCTTAGAAAGCATGAGAAAAAACTTTCTCGCTCGATAGTATGAGGAAGATAAACAAGAAAAAATACCTGCGTTACAAAGGGTGCTTGCGTAAAGACAAATCTCCTGTGATGGCCACACAAACGAAAGATCGTAGTTTGTTTCCTGTTCACGAATATCTTTTTGTATATCTACTGCATTCTCTAAACACGACGTATTTATTTCTTTCAAAGTATTTTCACTTCTGAACAGCAGAAATTCCCTTGGAACAGAAGTAATGCAATCGGCTGTCTCTATCAACAAGCGAATTTTACTCATGTTATCGCTTAAGGATAGGCCAAAGCATTTTCCGATATTCAATAATCTTTTCAACAACTCTAGCTTTTCTTTTTCATCTTTTGTTTGCAGTCTTATATCTTGAAGAGTAATTTCACTAATTTCTAACTCCTGTGCGATAGCAACTTTCTGTTCAATTTCTTCGATTAGAGCTATAGCTGTTGGTACATTTTTTATAACAGAAATTTTTTCTAGTGTAGATTTGTAAATTTTAATATTTTTTACGAAAGCAATTAAAGCTTCAGAATGATCGCGACTACCCAGTTTCGCAATTGCCTGCAAATTTAGACTATCAACAGATTCACACACAAGTTTTTCAGTTTTATCACAAAAGAGGTCAAAACCGTGAATACATGGCCTTATTGATAACCCAAAACGCGCAGAAAAATCGTCAAAGATTTTTTTCATTTCCTCAAATTGTTCTTTTAGATCCGATACAAGTTGTATTAATACATCTTGCTGGAACGGGTTAAGCAAGGTATTGCCAACAAAATCCCATGGATGATGTCCTTGATATGTGTCTTTATCTATTTTTTTCTTAAGAGAAACTATGTATTGAAGATCGTTGAGGTGCATTATCAACTCATCCTTGGTCAAATCAGCCAGTTCGAAAGGAATCGTGATTTGCCTTAGCATATTAAATAAGTCACCGATGCGGTCTTTTCGTAATTGCGCTGCCCAAAGATATTCATGAATTGTTCTATTTTGGCGACCAAATGGAGAATTAAGTATATCAATGTATGCGCTAATATAATTTTTATGACGTTTGAATTCCTGAAGCTTCGACGCAATGTCAAAATCATTGATTTTAAAAAAAGGCTGATCTAACCGTTCTTTAATGGATTTTAATATTTCGATTTTTTGGGCTTTTGTTGAATGAATCGCCATACAGTAACTGCTTAAGCTCGCTTTACTGAGACGTTCGTATACAACGTTAAGAGCCGCCATCTTTTCGGCTAAAAACAACACTGTTTTTCCTTCTGCAAGAGCGCAAGCAATAATGTTAGTAATTGTTTGAGATTTTCCTGTTCCGGGTGGACCTATGATGGCGAGGTTTTTCCCGTTCATGATATCAACTATTGCGCTATGCTGAGAAGCGTCTGCCGATGCAATCAGCAAAGGAACGGCCTTCTCCACTTCCGGCGTATCAATATCATAATCCTCTGCGTAATCAGTATCAGTTGATTCTTCTTCTGAGCCGGCAAACAGATGTTGTATTATCTTGTTTGCAGAAACGCTCGCCCCATCAGGCCATTTTTTTTCATCCAAATCATGGAACATTACCAGTCGCGCAAAACTGAAACGACCTATAGTAATAAAACGTTTGACACGCCATTTTTCTTTTTGAGGAATTTTCGCTTCTTTAATCAGATCAATAAGTTGAGCCATATAATGCTCAGGCATATCCTCTTCAGTTAGTTCAGGGAACTTAATGCCAAAATCTGAGTAAAGACGCTCAGATAAAGATAAATTCATCTCAAATTCTTCCCCTGTACTTCGAATACGATACATATAACCGTCTCTAGATTGTTTTTTCTCAATTTCAAGCTGCAATAACAAAAGCGGCGAAATGCATGGCTTATCAGAAGATTTTGATTCGTACCATTCCAGAAAGCCAAAAGCAATGTAGAGAGTATTTACTCCTGTTCCTTCAATATCAGAATGAATATAGGAATTTAGTCCGCTAAGCTTTCTCGACATTTCCTCTGATGCAAGCAAAGTCTGAATAAACCGCCCATTGCGTTGCATATTTTTTTCTTGGTTTTCAGCAGTTGGTTCCGGCACTTCATAGTTGGGATTTAGTCCATATTTTACTGCAATCTCCGCATTAGTCATATTTTTTTGCTCTTTCCAAACAGGAAGGTTCAGCTCTTCACGAATCCTATTTCTAAGATAGCGCTCAATTTGCTTGATTTTATCCTGAGCGTTTTCTTCATCTTCTTTAACTGCATCGATGGCTTCCATATATTTTTCATCTGTTAATTTCGCCTGTTCCAGACGATTGAGAAAAGTATGCGTTCGCTCGTCCGGCGGAATTTGATTTTCTTCTGGTAAAGACGAAAAAGTAAAAATCTCGCCTTCAAGCAACTTTTCGTAAAGAAAATTCGGCAATTCATTGATTATTCGAATATGTTGGAGAGAACGTTCACTGTGACTGAATGATACTAGGCAGTTTCTCCTACTTGTGTCCAACAGCTTGTATCGATATTTTTCTATACATTCCTTTATAAATGAATTCATGCTTTTATTCTGGTTTTGTGTCCGAGTCATTTTTGTCGTTTCTATTCTACAACTTGTTGCATTCTATATAGAATTTAACATTCTCAATTCTTATCAGAATATCGATAACTTGGATGGTTTTCAAGTCAAACGGATATCAAGGTTTTATCAGGAAATGCAACTTATAATGGATTCTGGAATATTTTTCGTGCAATCTGGAATCAGAATCCGAAATTGTACGGGTGAGGCTAAAAGTGCCGGAAAGAATGCTGAAAAATGTAATAGTAGAGTGTGTCGCAGTCATTTCTGTCTTATATCCTGTCGAAGTTAAAAAACAGCAACTTCATCAACACGGACACGGTAATTTGGAGCGATGTCAGGAATCGCCTCTGTATAAGCCTTTACAGCGGAGGTGCGAAAAATCTCCATGACCCCTGGATTGGAGAGAAATCGGAGAATTTTTGAGATTTTGGACGGGTTGGAGAATGAGTGCAGAGTGAGATTTTGTCGATTTATATTGGCACCATGGCCTGCAGAGGCTCTAATACAGCAACGGCAAGTTCTCACTATTTTTCGTGAGACATTGTGTAGCGAGTAGAACGGCCATCGCCGTCTTTTTCTAAAATACCCTTGGCAATCAAATCCTGAATATCTCTGTTGGCGGTGTCATGCGAACATTTACAGATGGTCGCCCACTTTTTTGTCGTAAGATTTCCTTGAAATTCGTCCAATAATTTATTGAGAATTTTCGCTTGCCGCTCGCTAAGTCCCGCATTTTTATATTGCTCCCAAAATTTAGCTTTAAACAAAATATTTTGCATCAACTGATCCGAGTTTTGTATCGATTGCAGCAGATTCTCAAAAAACCACATCAACCAGTTTGTGACATCGAGCGACGATTTTCCCGTTTGCTCCAAAATTTCATAATAGGAATTGCGGTTTTTCTTTATTTGTGAAGACATTGAATAAAATCTTAAAGATGAATTTTCACTGCGAGCAAGTAATAAATCGGACAATGCTCTGGCAATGCGTCCGTTGCCATCTTCAAATGGATGAAGAATAACGAACCACAGATGAACAATTCCAGCTTTTAAAATATTATCCAAATTGTCAGTGTTTATAAAGGTTACCAAAGTCTGCATTTCATTCGGCAATTTTTTTGCAGTTGGTGCTTGATAATGTACTTTTTCTTGACCGACTGGACCAGAAACCACCTGCATCGGACCTTTTTTATCATTTCGATATTGTCCGGTGATTATTCTGTAAAAATCACTAAACCCACTTGGAAACAAGGCTGCCTGCCACGATTTTAATCGATCCTCCGTCATTTCTGTGTTGTAATGTTGAGTTGCGTCCAACATCGTTTCCACAATACCCTCCACATCATGGTCTGCGTAAACCAAATTTTCGATATCGATGCCAAGTCTGCGTGCTATTGACGACCGCACCTGCTGCAAATCTAGATTTTGTCCCTCAATTTCGCCGGATTTCGTAACATCTTCCGTTAGAACCTGAAGCAACGCCTGCTTTTGCAGCTGGAATCCTAAGCCGGACATTTT
>JAISZX010000074.1 GCA_031284365.1 Holosporaceae bacterium | reverse complement strand
AGAGGTATCCAAAATATTCCGCGATTTTGAGATGCGTGGGCACTGATTAATCCCCACAAGTCCGACGAATTCCGCAGTTCTTCAAAGGAGTACTTTCCGTTCAGCATAATGTCATATTTCACGCACTGCCCCACAAAATTTCGCATGTTCTCGCGAAAATTCGGCGATACTATTTTGAAAGTTTTTGATTTTTCTAAAATATCCGAGCCAAACATCATGCCGCTTTTTTGATATTTCAAATCGTCCGGCGTGGAGAAATTTTGCTCCACCATTTCCGTCAGGGCATGCCCTATCCGACTGACATTGGACGCAAAAATCGCCAATCCGTAGGGCACATTATCAATTTTGTAGTGATATTTTGTGATGCTATCCTTAATCCAAACAGAAGTAGTTGGTAGAAATAACATGTACAGCATGAGCATCAGTGGCAATGCCCAGGTGCGCAGAATCTGCTCGACATTGCCGTACAAAATCATGAAATACACCATGAACGCCGCAAAAATACCACCAATGGTAAGCATGCTCTGCAGCGTTCCATTGCCTCCGTTCAGGCACAGAGCCACTGATTTCAGCACCTCATAGACAATCTCCCCTCCGCCAATGGTGTATATTTCCATGATTTCATTCCTCCAACAGATCGGCTAGATCAATGATTTTGTAGAAGAAATTACTCTCATAGACCGGTGAATTTACTTCTCCCATATGGAATAGGACCGGCACAATGGCCATCCCCCTCGGCACCGAAAGTCTTTTGATTTTTTGCCGCATTTCATCTATTATTTCAGTTCCGATCCCGCCAACATGAAATTTAAATTCGCACACATAAAGTGTATTGGTTCTCGTCTGCACAAGATAATCAATCTGGCACCCTCGTTTCACCGCCGTCGGTTTTTGAATGTATGGATTGTCCATCAATGGATTTTCGATTTCCATCAATTCCAGCAGTCGGTTTCTGTTTTGCAACAGCAAACTTTCCATTTGAAATCCAATAAAATTATTATAACTACTGAGTAGCTTCAGTCCTCCTTTTTCAAAACGATTATTTTGTATCAGATTCTCGTTTGGCTTGATGTATTTTAGATAAAACCTGACGTAGGGATCACAAATCATGTATACGCTACGTTTTCCTATATACCCCGTTTTAAATGACCATTGACTGTGCTTACTAACGAAGCCGCAGATGGATAGATTGTTAAGCAAATCACTAAACGCGCCACCGTGAAGATAGGAAACATCTTTTCTAATATCGATGAGCGTCTTCATGCCGTCACTTAGAGAATCTAGGATTTTTTTATAAATATCACCTCCCTTGGAAAACAAATCATTGAAAATCTTATCAAACTCTGAAAACAAAATTCCATTTTTGAGAAAACAAAGGCTCTTTATGTTTTGATCAACGTTTAATGCTGGATTAATTTGCTCTAAATACCAGGGAATTCCGCCGGTGATGGACAATATTGCATACAACTCAAACGCTGATCCTTTAAATCCGATTTTGTGAAGCATTTCAGCACTTTCTGGAATCGATAATTGAGAAAGATTAATAATCGCAGAAATTCTTCCATAAAATGCCGTGCTATTAATGATATTTTTTTCTATCCATGTTGATACAGAGCCGCAAAAAATCAATAAAACATTTTCTCGCAGAGATATATCTGTATCCCACCATACTTTCAATTTAGAAACAAAAGTTTTATCACCGATGCTCATCCAGGACATTTCATCAAATAAAATTACGGTATATTCATGAGGATTTATATGCGCAGATAAGTAGTTTAGCGCATAAGACCAATCAGAAAATTTTTCTACAGGCTTTTCGAGTTGGATGGATAGTAGCCGACTAAAATTATTCAATTGCCCCCGGGCTGTCGAACACTCGTTCGGAGATAATCCAGAGAAATGGAAAAACCGCTTCCCTTCTCCTATTTTTAGAGCGAGAGTACTTTTCCCAACCCTTCTGCGGCCATTAATGGCTATGATTTTTGATTTTGGACGAGACATAATCTCACGAATCAACTTAAGCTCTGCTTTTCTACCTACAAACATATTGCCTTCCCATTTTTAATAAATACTATTTTGGGGAAAGTAAAACACACTTCCGTAGTAAGGTCAATCATTTCTACCGTTCTCCTCTCGAGAGCATATCGAAGGAATTCTCCAGCTTTCGTTCATAGACTCGGGTGCTTTCGATCATGAGCAGCATTTGATTCATCTGCTCGTAGGCCATTTTTCTCTTGTGATTGATGTTGGACTTTGCCTGCTGCAGCTGCGCAATGAAGCGACTGATTTCTTCGTCCGATACCTGAGCGCTGCGGAGATTGGCGACTTCCTGCAGCATCAAATCCAGCACCTCCCCTCACCTGCTGAGGTCTTTTTGAGGAAAGATTCTGGATAAGCATTGCACAGCAGTCTCTTTCTTTAAAAAGCACGATGATATACTCTGCGCAAACAGAGCAAAATGGCATTCTACTGGTTATTTAGTTTCCGATTATAACGAATGAACCTGTCCTGCAGAATAGAATTGTTGTTTTTTTGCCTGATATGCGTTGGACTGGGGCAAAGAGATATTCCATCTTCGTAGATATTGACCCTTGCTATGTTATATAAAGCAAGTACAAATTTTAGTTGACATATGAATTTTCTGCGAAATTCATATTTCCCCTGTTTTGTGTCGTTATAACCAAACCCAAACTGTGTTTTTAGACTATCAAACGATATTTTTGTTTCTTCTTTTATATAGCTCATCTTATAGGTAAGCCAAAAATATATATCTAATGCTAACGAGCTGCACATTAAAACATTTATGGCTTTCTTATCTACTGGTATCGGGTATTTGATAACTTCATTAAAAAAAATCTCATCAAGAATTATCTTTGCTTTAAAAAAATCCTCATGATTATCAGAAGAAAATTTGACAGCATCGGCCACATGGAAATTAATTACGATAATCTTCTTAGATCTCGCATCAGTAAAAGTATATGTTATGTTTGAAGTCATTAGGCCAAGAAACTGTTGCTTAAACCTAGAAAAAGAGCCCGTTTTTCCGCCAGTAACGGATATACCAAGCTGCCTCATAAAATCGGATAGGCTTTCTCCTAAATATATTTCCCTAGATTTTGTCCGTATTGCTTCTGTTATAATCCATGAAAGAATTACTCTCGGATATGAGCCATATGGCAACACACCATCGTACCCATTTGTTATGGCTAACGCATAGTTTCCACTAGTTCTTTTATAGGAATTACCATCTACCTTCGAATGCGGTAATGCCGATGTGATCATCATTCTGCACACGAAATGTATATCAGTTATTTCGTCAGTATAGCAGTGCGTCACATATTCTAGCAACTTATCTTTTTTCATTTTTTCTATTTTTAAAACAATGAATTTGCTCTTCTTGCATTAACCTTAGCAAGGCATAGCGAATCCATTCAGACTTGTTTCGGTCCAGGGCTTTTACATGTCTATCAATAGAATTCCACTCTTTTTCTTTCAAATATACCGACAAATTTTTATTTAAAGTAGCGCTACCATCTGCAAGAGAAGGCGAAACAGGATCTTTAGATATAGGCCAATCAAAAGGTCTAACGTACTTATGAAAATCTTCAACATCGCCAATTTCATCTCTTTTTTCTGACATAGCTTTATGCAAAAAATCAGAATGTTCTGTTTTTAAATCTTCTCTTCTACGCATCTTTAAACACCTCCTCATATAGACTAAGCATTTCCACTATTGATTTTTCATCTTTTTTCGATTTTTGCAACTCCGTTACAGCAATTCCATCTGCGATGCATCTCCTATAGGAGACACGATACCCTATAGTTAATTCTGAAAAATCTATATTTTTTAATCCTTTTGCTATGGTTAAAGCTTCATCTTTTAATATTATTTTTGGATTAGAATCAACTTTATTCATTACGGATATGGCTCTGAGATTCTCATTCATCGTTTTAGCCTCACCTACTATTTCATCCATTCTATCCAATCCCCAGATATCTAATTGACTCGGAATGAATGGAACCACAACCATATCTGCTGCAAGGAGAGCTTTCCTTAAAGTAATTGTATCTCTACCTCCCACATCTACTACTGTGTCATCAAATTTTTGAGACATTTTACGAATTTCTTCATATGTACCAGGCCCGGATATTCCTGCACAACAAAGAGATGGTTGATGCCCTTCCTGTTCCCTAACTGCCGAGAAATCAGTCGCAGACCTTTGAGAATCGGCATCTATTAAAAAAACATCCATCCCTTTTTGAGCTCGTATAATAGCTAAATTAGTTGAGATCGTTGTCTTTCCTGTCCCACCTTTTTCACTAGATATGACTACTATCATTTACCAACTCCAATAAAAACAATAACATCGAATAATAATATCGGCATATTTATTAAAATAATGCTAACAAATACAACACATACACATACCTTACATTTAGAGGCATGTCCATACTTTGATAGCAAACACTTGTATATATACTATATTACATACACGTACATTGCATGTACATACATTAGCAGTATATATATACATACAATACATGCATTATCCATAAAAGAGAACATTTCTTCACAACACATACACCACATTACATGTATGTGCATCATTACATGTATGTGCATCGCGTGTACGTACATTAGTAATGTGATAGACACAATTCAGCAAAAAACAACTAATTAGGCCTCGTTAGGAAATTTATCTGAGCCATATTAATGCGCCTGCAAAGTGTAAGAATGCCATAAAAGACGAAGCGGTTTTACAGAATCTCGGAAATGTTCTTCGAAACCATTTTATCTTGCTGAAGAAATTTTCGACAAGGTGTCTTTCTTTGTAAAGATCCTTATCGATTTCTCGTTTTTCTTTGGAATTTGAGCGCGTCGGAATAATTGCTTCGCATCCGTTTTCTTTCAAATAGTCTACAAATTTTTTCGAATCATACCCCTTGTCCGCTAGAAGTTTAGTGTTCTTGAGTTGTTTAGTAAGCTCCTCAGCCTTAGTGATATCGTGGTCGTTTCCAGGACTCAGAAGAAATTTTACTGGATTTCCAAACGCGTCGACCAACGCGTGAATTTTGGTCGAAAATCCTCCGCAACTTCGTCCGAGATCCTCTGCGGATTCCTTCTTATAGCCTGCAGCACACTGATTCACTCGAATAATTGTACCATCAATCATAAAATATTCTTGATCAGCGTCCTGAAAATAATTGAACATCTCTTCCCAAATTCCCAATTTTTTCCAATATAAAAATCTTTGGTAAATGCAAAAACAGTTGCCGTATTCTTTCGGCAAAAGTCGCACTTGACACCCTGTGCGCGATAAATAGTGTGCCGCTTCAATAAAAATACGCACTTTCTTTTCGTTTTTGATGTGAATTTTCGGAATCGTAATTAAAAAATCATAAATTTTTTGAAAAACATCGTTTGGAATGTTA
>JAISZX010000063.1 GCA_031284365.1 Holosporaceae bacterium | reverse complement strand
TATACCGGAATCACTTAGCATTTACTGCAGCCATAGTAGCGAATTCAAGTGTTTTGTATTGATGAGCTATGTTGCGAACTTTATTTTTTAACCAATCCCAAAAGTATTCTATAGGATTGAGGTCCGGAGAGTAAGGTGGAAGAAAAATCAACCTACAGCGTGCATTTTCAATGAGTTCTTTCAGTCTTTGTGGATTATGAAATCTTGCATTATCCATCACAACGATACTTCCGCGAGGTAATTGCGGTAGCAGTACATTCTTTACCCAAGTTTCAACAACTTCAGAGTCGCAGCTGCATTGGTATCCCATAGGCGCAACAATTTTTCCGTTGTTCCAAGCTGCAATTATGTTCTGTCTCGCAAATCTCTTCCCTGACTTCTCACCGCAAACTCTCTCTTTTCGAGGAGCTCGACCATATTCTCTCACTAAATGTTCCTCAATTCCGCTTTCATCTACATAGAAAAGCTTCTCTTTTCCAACTGTTGCTAACTCTTCCGCATATGCATTACGTTTTGCTTCGTCTCTTTCCTTATATAAAAACGTCTTTTTTTTAGAGTGATTTTAAGCTTCTTTAGCCTCTGATGCACTGCAGACGCAACACAGTCAAAGTGCTCTGCTATCTCTTTCAAATATGCATCAGGATGCTCTTTTACATACTTTGTAAGGGCTTCGGGCTCTAGTTTCCTTGCCTTCCTTTCCGGTACCTTTGGTTTTAAACTCCCAGTCTTCTTCCTTTGATTAGCCCAACTCCATACCGTTTTCTCACTTAGCTTAAACATTCTTGCAACTTCTCTTTGGGAGTAAAAGCCGTCTATGTACTCCATTACCTTCTTCCTAAACTCTTCCAGATATAACATCATGCCTCCAAATACACAAATAAAACATCTTTATATGACAAAAACTTCAGTTAATCAAAGATGAATATGCTATAAAGTCCAACTCCTCATGATGATTAAGCATATCATGTAAAAAATCATCTTTTTTGTCTTTTTAAATCTGGAGATGATGATACTAGAGTTACACATTTTTCACTTGAAAAAATGTAAGATATGTCATATATATGATTTGAATAAATGAGATTTCGATGATTCGATGAAAAGAAAAGTACTGCAAGAGCTGATCAACTGGAAAAACAATCCTGATAAGATGCCTCTGATTATAGAAGGTGCGCGGCAAGTCGGAAAGACATGGCTGATAAAAGAATTTGGAGCTAAGTATTACCAAAATACAGTTTACTTCAACTTTGACGACAATAGAAAATTGCACAAACTATTTAAGCAGGATTTGAATCCGGATCGTTTGATTTCTGAGTTTGAGTTACTCAGTGGAAGCAAAATTACGCCGCATGATACTCTTATCATTTTTGATGAAATACAAGAATGCAACCGAGCATTGGTATCTCTGAAGTATTTTTGCGAAACTGCACCGCAGTACCATATTGTTTCTGCAGGTAGTCTGCTGGGCGTGGCAATTTACAGAGAAAATTCGTTTCCCGTCGGGAAAGTCAATACAATTCAGCTTTATCCAATGACGTTCGCAGAATTTCTGGAGGCAACCGGCGAAACGCGGTACCAATCCATTCTCGAAAAACAGGCATATAACTCAGCCTATGTTCTAGAAGACGAACTGATCGGTCATCTGAAATATTACTATTTTGTCGGAGGTATGCCAAAAGCCGTCCATGCGTTCGCAAGCAAACACAATCTGGAGGAGATTCGAAGCATACAAAAAGATATTTTATCAAACTACGAGCGAGATTTTTCAAAACACATCGATGCGCCTTCGATCCCCAAAGTCGGTCAGATTTGGACCTCGATTCCAAATCAACTAGCGAGAGAAAACAAACAATTTGTTTACAGAGAAATAAAAGAAGGAGCGCGGGCAAGCCAGTATGAATCTGCTATTTATTGGCTGAGCAAAGTGGGACTTATCTATGCTGTTCACAAAATTGAGACTCCGAATCTACCGCTTTCCGCCTACAAAAAAGAAGCGTTCAAGTTGTATATGCTGGATGTAGGACTTTTATCAACTCTTGTCGATCTTACAATTCAGAATTTAACCAATCCTGACCCGGAAGTGTTTAATCACTTTAAAGGATCTCTGACAGAACAGTTCGTTTTGCAGGAACTCAAGGCTGCCTGTTGTGGAAAAGAAATCTTTTATTGGATGAATGACAGGAAAAAAGGTGTAGCTGAAGTGGATTTTTTACTGCAATACAATGGCGAGATTATTCCGATAGAAGCAAAAGCTTCCGTTAATTTAAAAGCAAAAAGCCTCAGGGTTTATATAGACTACCACAACCCGAGGGTTGCAATAAGAACATCGCTGAGCCGTTACGGGAGAAACAAAAATTTGTATGATATTCCACTTTATTTGTTGGGTGAGTTTATAAATATCGTCAAGAAAAAATGAACGCATGCTTGCACATATCGATACGATGTGTCGCTGTCAAACCCATAGGTCACAGCTTCATTTCCAGGCCACCTCTGGGCGCATGTCCGCATTGGTTAACAAAAAATTGCGAAGCGCTGAAAATGAGGTGTCCGTTTTTTTGTAGCGGCGGAGAGATTTTTCGCACTTCCGCTATAATGCCTGCTGCAGAGACGATTCCGGACATTCCTCCAAACCGCCATTTTCCTATTGCGGAGAATTCTGCGCTCGGGCGGATGTATCACTGAAACTAAGAGCTGGAACAGATATGTTTATTCACTGTTTTCCAATACTGCTTTGGCTTGTTCTTCCGGTAATTCTTCTACTTTCTTTAACGTGCGGTTAATGGCGCGTGTGCGTTGACCAACAATTTCGTCCAACGTATTTCCCGCTGTATCAAGTTGTTTTTTTGCTTTGACAAGACAGTCTTCAAATTTTACAAATTCGGATTTTACAGCCCTTAACGTTTCCCAAATTTCCTGCGATCTTTGCTCGATTACGAGTGTTTTAAATCCTACTTGTAATGCGCTCAAAAACGCCCAAAACGTCGTTACTCCTACCACCGTCACTTGGTATTTGTCGCGCAATTCATCAAACAGAGCTGGATTTTTTATTACCTCGGCATATAGACCTTCTGTCGGCAGAAACATCAGAGCAAATTCAGTTGTTTTCGGCGGTATAATATACTTTTCACGTATATCTTTGGCGAAAGACCTAATTTTTTGAGCAAACAATCTTCTTGCATCCTCGATTGCTTGTTTATTTTCCGCTTCTAGTATACGATTATAGTCTTCTATCGGGAACTTCGAATCAATTGGCAGTAAAGTTGGAATGCCATTATTACCTGGAAGCTTAATCGCAAACTCAACACGTCTATTGTTACTGATCTCAATATTCGTTTCATATTGCGCTGGAGCTAGAATATCTTCGAGTAATCGTTCAAGGCGCACTTCTCCACAGGTACCGCGCTCCTTCACATTTATCAAAGCATTTTTAAGACTTTTAGCGTCGGCGGCAAGGTTTTTCATTTCACCAAGTCCTTGTTGAACATTGTCAAGCTGTTTACTAACAAGCTCAAAAGACTGAGTAAGGCGCGTTTCGAGCGTTTTTTGCAGTTTTTCGTCAACAATATTCCGTATTTGTTCAAGGCGTTTTTCATTGCTTTCTTGTAATGATTTGACTTTATTTTCGAGAGTAGCATTTATTTTTTCTATATTTTCAGTATTGCTACGTTGAACAGATGAAAGACGAGAATCTATTTGTTCTCTGAATTCACAGAGTTGTTTGTTAGTTTCCTCGCGATTCGCCTGCAACGTTTCTTGAGTTTGTTTTTGAATAGAAGATAAACGCATATCAAGTTGACTAGAAAATTTACCGAGCTGCTCGTTAGTTTCTGTGCGACTGTTCTGCAATGTTGAATTTATACTGTCCTTAATTAAATCGAAACGCCTAAACTGTTCCGTTGTGCCACTATCAATTTGTCGAGCAACAATTTCACGCTGTTCTGTGCCATTACGTTCGAGTAAGCCAATAATGTGGTCAATATTCAACTTATTTTTGCCTATAAGTTGTAGAACAACAATTACTGTCAGTAATATGATAATTATAATACTAAAAACCATTTATCTTTTCATCTAGGCACATACGAAACTCCCATTTTTACAAGTTCTATTATACAAATCATATGAAATTTTAATGTAACTATCAAGAATCCACAATCACAAATACCCAACTGGAATAGCCATGATTCCTCTTGAAAGAGGCATATTTTTTTCTCGCATACAAATTACCGCGCCCATGCCAATTGGTTTTTTCAGTGTGTGCAGTGCAGAAAAACTTTTGGTTGCCATCAACGATGGAGTTGCTGTTTTTTTAACTTCGACAGGAAATAAAGTCCCATTCGATTCAAACACAAAATCAATTTCTCGTTGATCTGAGTCGCGATAAAAGTAAAGAAAAGGATTTTTTCCATTGTGCCAGTAACTTTTCAGGATTTCTCCCAACGCATAGGTCTCAAAAATCGCTCCAGACATTGCTCCTGCTTCAAGGCTTTTTGGACTATCCCATCCGGTTAAAAATGCGCACAATCCCGTGTCTAAAAAATAGAGTTTTGGAGTTTTAATGATACGCTTGGTTATATTGTCGTAATATGGCTCAAGCAGGTAGGCAAGACCGGAGGTTTGCAATATGGAAAGCCATGATTTGGCAGTTTTCTGATCGACATCGACGTCGCGAGCTAATTCCGAGTAATTTAACAATTGCCCCGTTCTGGCCGCTGTTGCTCTTAAAAATTTGTAAAAGGACAGTTCATCTCCAATGCCCAAAATACTTTTAACATCCCTCTCAAGATATGTTTGTACGTAAGATTTGTAAAAGATCTCTCGTTGTTCTCTGCTGCCTGTTGCCAATTTCGGAAATGATCCGAGCCATATCTTTTCAAAAATTATATCGATCTGGGAAAATGACGACTGATTTTCCTCGGTGTTTCTAACCCATTCGCTTGTCGGAAGAAATGGAGTTGACGCATATGCTTTTCCGGCTATTTCTTTTGCTGATAATCCCAGCATATCGATAATTGCGATTCGTCCGGCCAACGATTCGGTAATTCCTCTCATAAGATGAAATTTTTGCGAACCGGTAAGCCAAAAATCACCAGAATTTTGATATTTATCGACATGTATTTTTATGTACGAAAACAATTCCGGAGCATACTGGACTTCATCAATAATCAGCGGAGTTTTATGCATCTGCAAAAAAAGCGCAGGATCATTTTTGGCAAGCGCTCTTTCTTCAAGATCATCAAGCGTAACATACGCCATATTTTCTGATTTGCATGAAGCCAACAACGTTGTCTTGCCGACCTGCCGCGGACCGGTCAGAAGCAAAACAGGAAACGACTGCGACACACTTTCTATTACATTTTTCAGTGTTCTTTCCAACATTTTTGATCTCATTTCGTACAATTCGGATTTCGATTCCAGATTACACGAAAAAATGCAAGATATTCGCACTGTCATTCATGCTCCATTCTATGACATCGATACGGGAAATAGAGATTTGCCGGAAAGCAATCTTCGTAAATTGAAAGATGCGCAGAAATTCGCAGATTTACTTTGCTCCGACATTATTGTATTGCATCCCGGAAGCGGTGACGGCGTCGCAATTCTTTTGTTTAGGTTCACCAGAATCTTTTTTGCGAAGAAAGTAGGCAGCTTGGGAAATTACGCTTAGCTCGCGGCGTAGATACTCGCACATCCTGCTATCTGAGCATTTTTCGTAAATCCCTATGCTTTTAGAATAAAGATCCTCGTAATTTTCGACGGTTTCCTTTGTTTGTGAGTATGAATAAAGTCTATAATGGCTTAGAGTAATCTTTTTAGTAGCATAAAGCCTGCGGGTTAGTTTTAACAAACTTGACCAGCAGGCTTGTTCAGTCGTTCTAAACAAAGATTCTTTGAGTGTAGCCGCGTGGTAGCCGTAACGCGCTTATTCACTCAGAATTCATAGTGTTAACGAGAAAAATTCAGTTTTCTATGCAGCCAAGATAGTACAAAATCTGCACTACAAATTCCCTCCTAAGAAAGGTGTCCTGTGTTGTGTTGGTTAATGACTCGATGCCACTGCTAGCATTTTGCAGCGCGTTTATTATTTTCTTTTCCCCGTCCCCCAGTGATTCCAACTCTGTAACAGCTTTTGCACAAAGGTCCTCGAATTCTGCATCATTTGTGATTCTCATCACTTTGGCGCCCAGGACGTTAGGGTCGTCATTTTGTTCTCGCTGTAGGTTCATTGCGCTAAATTTATCGTAATTGTTCAGAAAGGTGTCGTTAGTAAGGGGGTAATTGGCCAATCTTTCAGCCCTCTTTTCCCTGGAAAAAAGCCAGCCTCCTGCCGAGCAAGTTTCCAGCAAGAAACATGCAGTAAAAAACATGCAGCAAAAAATGCGTATCATCTTTAGATCCTCCTTAGTTGATTATTAGACTAGTATAGTATAGTATATCTTTAGAGGCAATACAAATTTTGCTTTGACTTTGCCATCTGTGCGGCAAATTCTCTTGGAAGAGATGTCTATGATGATTTTGCGAAATACAATGCACTTAATCCAAAACTCTATCATTTATCCGACGGAGATTTTTTTGCAACCGTCGATCATCATCTTCATCTGGGATTCGGAAACTACGATATCGCGAAAATCCTGAAAGAATTTACTTCGGAAGATGCTGCGATTGTGCTGGAAACCAAACACGAAAATGCTACAACAGCGGATCTGTGGATCAAAGATATGCAATATATCAGAGAGTTAGAATTATAATGAACATTTTTAAGTCATATCGTGACTCGATTTTTATCAAGGATCATCTGACCTGTAATCACATTATTGTCGGCGATTATTCCTACTATTCCGGCTACTATCACGGGCATTCGTTCGAAAATTGCGTCATGTATTTGGACACCGAAGACAACAAATTTTCTTCGGGCGAAACTGAGAGACTGATCATCGGAAAATTTTGCTCTATAGCCAGCGGCGTGAAATTTATTATGGGCGGGAATCAAGGACATAATCACAATTTTTTCACGTCATATCCGCTGGAAGTTTTGCGAGAAGATTTCGATGGGTATAAAAACAGCTCGTCCATCGCCTATGAAAGAAAAGGCGATACAGTTATTGGCAACGATGTGTGGATTGGCGTTGAGGCACTCATCCTGACAGGCATACAAATTGCCGACGGAGCTGTCGTCGGAGCGCGATCTGTGGTCACGAAAAATGTCGGACCGTATGAGATTTGGGCCGGCAATCCGGCAAAACTGATTCGCAAAAGATTTTCTGACGATGTAATCGAACTTCTGCTGGAAATACTTTGGTGGAATCAATATCAGCATATGTACATGATCTTGAACCATGTTTCCTTTGATAATCTTCGATCCTCTCGGCGAAGCTAGTTCGTGAAAAACTGTCCCTAAAAATTTCCTGATTGCACCATATAATTTTTTCTTCCGGCATTTCGAAACAAAAACTATGTGATATTTGCAATCCCATTTCGAATGACTC
>JAISZX010000023.1 GCA_031284365.1 Holosporaceae bacterium | reverse complement strand
CTTATTTTCTCTTGCATATCAATCATTTGCTTCCTCACTTCCGGTAGTATTTTACGTAGTTTTTTTTTAGAAAATCGTTGTCCATTGTCAGTTGACCAATTTTCTTCTCCAAATTCTCTATTTGCTCTTGGGATTCTAACAAATCAGATCCTTTTTTGCTGCTAAAACATTGCGTTAATGCTTCAATTGCCTCCGTCGGAACTTCTTCCTTCAACGATGATAATACAACCTACCACAAAACCCGCCTTAGTATAGCATGTTTTTTTATAAAAATCAAGCAATTATCTGAGACGCGTCCCAAACTTAACATTTACCTCGAGAGGGACGGATAATTTCATAACATTTTCCATTATTTTTTTTATTACGAGAATTGATTGCTCGACAAACTCATCCTTAGTCTCGAAAACAAGCTCATCGTGCACTTGAATCAGCATTTTTGAATTAAGTTCCGACAATTTCGGAAATACATTAATCATGGCGATTTTGACTATGTCAGCAGCGCTTCCCTGGATTGTGGCATTTAAAGCCTGCCTTTCTGTAAACTGGCTGAGAGAATAGTTTGCTGAAACAATATCTTTTGTATAACAACGTCTTCCGGTAAGAGTTTGAACATATCCGTGTTTTCGCGCGAATTCCAATGTATCTTCTTTATATTTTTCAAATCCTGGAAATTGCCTGAGGTAATTTTCGATATAGCTGCGTGCTTCATCCTGGGAAACGCATAGTACCTGTGATAATTTTTGCGAGGACATACCGTAAATTATGCCAAAGTTAATAACTTTTGCACAGGAGCGCATTTCTTTTGTAACTTCTTGTAGATCAATGCCAAAAATGCCGGCAGCCGTGATGGTATGAACATCTTGTCCGTTAATAAATGTTTCTTGCAGCGAATCTATGTTGGCAATGTGCGAAAGAATTCGCAGCTCTATCTGTGAATAATCAAATGAAACAAGCTGATACCCGCTTTTGCTTACGAAAGCTTCACGAACCCGCCTGCCATACTCGGTTGAATGCGGAATATTTTGCAGGTTTGGATTAGATGACGACAATCTTCCGGTTACAGTGGCCGTCATGTTGAATGTTGTGTGGACTCTGCAAGTTTTGGGGTCGGCTAATCTCCCAAGAGAGACCGTGTAACTGGTCAGCAATTTTGTTAGCTGACGCCATTGAATGATCATGCCGATTATCGGACTGTGCTCCGATAATTCTTCCAATACGGCCGCATCCAGAGACGTCATTTTCTTCGGTTTTGGAATATTTAGATTGCAGAAAAGCACGTCCGACAATTGGTTAACAGAGCCAATATTAAATTTGCATCCGGCCAATACGAAGATTTTATTTTCAAGCTCTTTTATTTTTTCCGAAAGCTCCGCAGATAGCTCATTTAATTTCTGAATAGAGACTGTGATTCCATTTTCCTCCATGTTTTTCAGGATATTGATAAGTGGCTGATCTATTTCGTCGTAAATTTTCAGAAGATCATGTTTCTTCAGATCATTCGTAACTTCGTCGTAGGCATCGTAAATTAACTCGGAGATTTTACAGATTTGTTCTATCTCACACACATTCTTGAACGACATTTTGCAGATTGAATCATCATTGCCTGGAAAAAGACTCCCAATTTCATCTCCAAAAGTACCGTGAAGCAGATATGCCATAACGTGCAAATCATCGTAAGACTGCAATTCAATGTTTTTGAAATAGCGAAGCTCATTTTTTATGCCAATTTTTTTTATGGACGGGTTTTCGAGGTACGGTTTCAATGAATTGCAAATTTCACGAAGTGTAATATTTTGGCTAAAAAGATCGAGATTGTCTTCCATTGAAAAAATGCAAAACGCTGTTTGAGTGCCGCAGCACGTGGCTAGCACATTTCTACCATCAGCGCACGAAGAAAAGAAGAAACTGAATTTTTGAATGCGATTTAGCTCGAAGAAGTTCAGCAATTCTCGCATTGAGGTGATAGATACACGTGAGCGTGCATCAATCTTTCGTTGGCTTATCCTTTTCACCAAAGTGTTGAATCCAAGATCCGTCAGGAATGCTGTGCTTTTTTCAACATTGTGCGATATTTTTAGATCTTTCAGATCGTAGTCCAATTCAACGTCTTCTCGTAAAGTGACCAATTTTAATGAAATGTCCACACGATCCCGTTGCTCAATCAGGCTTTCACGTATCTTTGGAGATTTTATTTTATTTATATTTTGGTACAGTGCATCCAGCGTTTGAAATTCTGCCACAAGTTTCGCCGCTGTTTTAAGGCCAATTCCTTTAACTCCTGGGATATTATCCGAAGGATCTCCCATCAACGTTTGCAAAAATATCATCTGGGATGGTGCTACTCCGTATTTCTCATTCACCTGCTCTGCTTTTATGATTCTCGACTTCATCGGATCGAATATTGTTACGGTATCCGTTACCAGCTGCATCAAGTCTTTGTCTGACGAAATTATTCTTACATCGTACCCATCTGCGGGTAACTTTCTAGCAAAAGTTGCAATAATATCGTCAGCTTCAAATCCTTTTTTGCTGATTACCGGAACACCAAACGCATCGCAAGCATCTCGTAGCAAAGGCATTTGGGATTTTAATTCCTCTGGAGTTTCACTGCGATTAGCTTTGTACTCCTGATATATTTCGCTGCGAAAAGTATCTCTACCGCTGTCCATTACTACGCAAAAGAGATCTGATTCATGTTTCTTCAGAAGCGAAATTAACATTGAACAGAATCCGTAAACTGCTCCAACAGAGCGTCCCTGTCCATCGGTTAATTGTGGAAGAGCATAGTAGGCCCTGTATATAAAACCAGAGCCATCTACAAGAATTGCTAGCGGTCGATTATTCATTATTTGGAGCTTGACCCCTATTAGCTTCCATCTGCTGCAGATACATTTCCATGAAATTGAGCGGAGCTAAATACAATGGAGGGAATCCACCGTCAATGGCAGCATTCGCTACAATGCAACGCGCAAATGGGAACAATAATCTCGGACATTCAACATACAAAATGATATTGATAAGGTCATCCGGGAATCCTTCCACCAAAAATTCTCCAGTGTAATCCAACTCCAGTATAAACAATGGCTTATTTAACTGCGCATTAATTTCTATAACTAATGATATAAAATAAACGTTCGGCTTATCGTCTTTTTCGACATCTACTTTAACCTGCACGTCAATTTGCGGCTGCTTATCGGAGGATTCAACCTGCGAAAGTGAATTAATATTCTCGAAGGATAAATCCTTTACGTATTGGGACAATATCGCCAAATTGTGTCTATTTTTTTCTGTCATAACTACTCTCTTTTACTTGATTGTTAGATAATATAATACTCTGCTGTGAATTACAAGTATCTTATTTTAAATTGTATTTGTTCCCAGCATAATCCACGCACATTGCGAGTGAATACAAGGTGGAGATTGTCCAGTACGCTGCGAAATGCTTACAAAAGCAGCTGCAGCTATTGAAAGTTGTTTGTTTGCAACAATATCTGTACAAAATTTACTGCTGCAGATTCGCAATTTTGATGATCGTGAATTATATGCAAATTTAGTACGTATTGTGACACCTCGAAAGTATAGTGTTGACTAAACATACTTCCTGTCCGAAGTGTACTAGTTGGTATTGCAGTATTTGTACACTCTTAATCGATAAAAAAAGAGCTTAATTTTTGCAAAAAGACATGCTATACTATAGCTAGTCTTATTGTTATGCGAGATCAAAAAATGAACAATAGCATCAGAGCAGCGGCGACCGGCGACATAATGTTTAAAATAATTCTGGGTGATCCGAGGCATTCACGTCTGCTGATTCACTTCCTGAATTGTGCCATAAAGTCCGAAAGTCCCATAACGAGTGTGGAAATTGTCAACTCAGAACTGTCGCCGGATTATGTGGGGCAGAAAGGCGTTCGCCTTGATATCACAGCAAAAACCGAGAACGGAGAGCTGATTAATGTGGAAATGCAGCGCGAAATCGAGCATCATATGGCGGCGCGAGCCTTGTTCTATTGGTCAAGAATGTTTTCCCAGCAGATTGTCAAAGGAGGCCAGTATCATCAGTTAAAAAGAACAATTTCGATAGGTATTCTGGATTTCAACTTGTTTAGAGATGATCGCTGCTGGCGTAAGTGCAGAATAATTGACAGCGAAACAAAAGAAGAAATGACGGAGCTCCTCGAAATACAGTTTATAGAACTGAATAAATTGCATGAGATAGACAAGAGCAGCCCGATTACATTCTGGATTGAGTTTTTCAAAAATCCGTACTCGGAAAGTGTCAGTTCGCTGTGCGAATTCGTGCCGGAGATCAACGAAGCAGTAAAAATATACGAAAAAGCGAAGACGGATCCGAAGCTTCAGGCACTGGTCGAATCAAGAGAAAAAGCCATGCTTGATTACACGAACGACATCGCTTGCGCTGAGGAAAAGGGCGAGCTTAAAGGGAAAAGAGAGACAGCACGTGCAATGCTGGCAGACGGTGTACCATTGGACACTGTTAGTACGTACACAGGCCTGAGCATTGATGAAATTAAAGCAATCAGCTAACAAGTTAGCTGCACCAATTTCATTAATTGTCTTATTAGTAAGGAGAAGTCATGAAGTTCGAAAAAAGTGAAACCATAATCCCTACAAGCATCGTTGGACCAATCAAAATAAACTATGAAAATAAAATAGAACAATGCCACATTCCACTTGCCACTTTCGAAACGCCACTGTGGGCTTCAACGAAACGTGGAGCGCTGGTATCGCAAGCCACTTCTGGTATAAATGTGCACGTAATTGACGACATCATGACAAGATCCATAATCATCGAAGCAACAGACTTGCAAAAAGCGTTACAATGCAAAACTTGGATCGAAAATAATGAACAATGCATTGCCGAAGTCATAAAAAAAACCAGCAATTTCGCGATGTTAAAGAGCATATTTGTCGAGAATGTAGGGAAATTACTTTATATTCGCATCGGTGTTGAAACAGGAAATGCCTCCGGCCATAATATGGTAACTAAAGCCGCAGATTCCGCCATGAGCCTAATCACGGAACGATGCGAAAACGTGAAATATGTGTCTGTTTCTGGAAATTATTGCGTTGATAAAAAAGTGTCGTCAATTAACGGAATTCTAGGCAGGGGAAAGCGTGTTTCGGCGGAAATCACCGTTCCACGCGATATTTGTAGCAAAATTTTGAAAACAACTCCGGAAAAAATCATAAATTTAAATACGAAGAAGAATCTGATCGGCAGTATCTTGTCCGGAGGAGTGAGAAGTGCAAACTCCCACTATAGCAATGTTGTGCTTGCAGCATATTTAGCAACTGGACAAGACGCAGCAAATATAATTGAGGCTTCCCAGGGAATTACCTTTGCTGACATGCCTGAAGATGACCTGTATTTTTCAGTAAATCTTCCAAATATTATTGTCGGAACTGTGGGAAATGGAAAAAATCTGCCGTTCGCGGTAAAGAACCTTGAGAGAATCGGGTGCTACCCATCTGATCCGCAATCTCCGAAAAGATTGGCGGCTTTGATCGCATCGGCTGTTTTGTGCTCGGAGCTTTCCCTAATGTCTGCTCTGGGAAACCCTGGCGAACTAATGCGATCCCACATAAAATTAGAAAGAAATTAACGTTTTTAGTAGATTAATCAGATTTTATCTCATACAGGTACCATCTTGGATCATTTGATGATTTCTTACGCGAGAATGACCAAATTTCTGTGCGTTTTTCCACGAAATCAGCATTACCTTCCAGGACTGTGCCATCCTCGGACTTTAGAACATTGCTCTGTTCGGTCTCAAATTTCACTGTTACGAACACTTCATCATCTGTTGATGAAACATCAACAATTTCAGCACTGATGAATCTTACAAAAATTCCTTCCAGAATTTCACGGCGTTTCTTCCTATCATCTATCGCCATTGAAAATGCGTGAAAAATACGGGGAGACAGTAATCCTTTGAGAGTTTTTGTATCTCCCTTTGAATAAGCCTCAAAAACTATTTCAAACACTCTTCGAGCTTTCCCTAGGAAGTCTTCTGGATTAAACGTAGGATAAGCCTTTCTTACTTCCATAACTTTGTTATCTGCTTCCGACACAGTCGTTTCCTGAATAACGCTTTCTTTCGAAAAATCGTGCAGATTATCTTTGTTTATGTAAAATCCTGTACGAGTCCCAAGTATATCGTTCAACTTAGTAAGCAAAAAAATAGTTATTATTACAAATATAAATAATCCAAGCATTTTATTGATATATCTTTGGAAGAGTTACACCTAGTTGCCCCATATATTTCCCCCCCCTATCTTTATATGAAACTTCACAAATCTCGTTTATTTGAAAGAAAAGAAACTGGCAAGCGCCTTCATTGGCGTAAATCTTTGCTGGCAACTGAGTTGTGTTTGAAAACTCGAGGGTAACATGTCCCTCCCACTCTGGTTCAAGTGGAGTCACATTAACGATAATTCCGCAGCGGGCATATGTGGATTTACCAACACACAGCACAAATACGTCCTTAGGAATCTTAAAGTATTCAACAGTTCGTGCCAATGCAAAGCTATTTGGAGGAACGATGCAACAATCTGTTTTTCTATCCACAAAGCTTCGCTCAGAAAAATTTTTTGGATCAATGACGGCGTTATCAACGTTTGTGAAAATCTTAAACTCATCGGCAACACGGGCATCATATCCATAGGACGACACACCATAGGAAATAACAGATTTTTGATTCAACCTATCTTCAAAAGGCTTGATCATGTCCTTCTCTTCCACCAATTTTTTTATCAATTTGTCGCAAAGCATTTTCTATCTCCTACAAATTCGCACCGCCAACAGTAATTTTATCTATCAGTACACTTGGCTCACCGACTCCAACCGGAACCCATTGTCCATCTTTGCCGCAGGTGCCTACCCCATTATCTAAAGAAAAATCATTGCCAATCATGGAAATCCGTTTCAGTATACTTGGGCCATCCCCTATCAACATAGCTCCTTTTACCGGAGCAGCTATCCTGCCGTTTTCTATAACATATGCCTCAGACGCTGAAAAGACAAATTTTCCGGATGCTACGTCGACCTGGCCATCCGAAAACGATTTTGCGAAAATCCCATTTTTTACGCTCGCAATCATTTCTTCACGTGAATAATCTCCAGCAACCATAAATGTGTTAGTCATGCGCGGAATCGGCATTACCTTATAGCTCTCACGACGACCATTTCCCGTAACGTTAACTCCCATCAAATCTGCATTCATGCGATCCTGCATAAGGCCGACCAGTTTACCATTTTCAATAAGTACGGTGCGATGAGAGTCGGTTCCCTCGTCATCCACATTGATTGAACCGCGACGATTCGATAATGTACCATCGTCAACGACCGTAACACGTGGAGCTGCAATCATTTTACCAAGTAAATTATGGAACGATGACGTCTTTTTGCGAATGGCATCCCCCTCTAGTCCATGACCAACAGCCTCATGCAGAAGAATCCCAGTCCATCCATTACCCAGGACAACCGGCATTTCTCCTACCGGCGCTTTGATCGCCTGCAACTTAATTTCAGCCTGTCGCAAAGCTTCATTGACATAATCTTCTTTCGTTCTTTCACCCAATAACTCGCCATAGCCGAAACGACCGCCTCCGGAATACATCCCGCTTTCGAGAACTCCATTCTTTTCGACGACAATTTGTACTGATAAACGAACCATCGGACGAATATCATATACCTTTCTACCTTCATCAGTCAGGATTGATATAACTTGCCACGAACCACTAAGTAAAGCCGTCACCTGGCGAACATTTTCCGACTTGCTGCGAGCATATGCATCAATTTTCTGCAACAGTTTAATTTTATTTTCTAAAGTAACAGAATCCATAAAGTATTTTTTACAGTACAAATCGTGCGTGTTGACACTCTCGTTTATTTTTACACAGCAACTCGCGTTTCCAGACTTAATAACTTCCAATGCTTTCTTCACGGATTTTTCATTAAGCAAGTGCGAATGAGAATAGAAAGAAACAGCCTCTTTGAAACTCCTGAGCCCGAATCCGCGCTTAAACGCAAAACTTGGAGCCTGGACAATACCATTCTCTATCCGCAGCGTCTCTTCCTCCTTATATTCAACGAAAAGCTCGCCCTTATTGCCGTCGCAAAAAGCTCCGACAGCCACCTTTTCGATTGCCGGCAGATCGCAAATATCACCAAAAAACTCGCTAGCTCCAATTGATGTCATATTCTTTACGCTTCTTCTGGTTCTACAGAACGTTTTGCCTCAGCGACAGCAGCATCAAGTTCCAACTGGGAACAAAACCCAAGTAAAACAGGATCGCGAGGCCTCAATTCATTAATTCTAGAATAGGTTCTGGAGCGAATCGCTGCAACAGTCGATTTCGTAGTTGAAAGTAAAGAGCGAATCGCAGCATCTGTCATATCTGGATAAAATTTTACCAACCACGCAATCGCATCTGGACGATCGCGTCTTTTAAGAAGAGGTGTATACTTTTGCCTTGATTTCTTGGTATTCGGAACGACGAACTTTGCAGAAGCAATATTCAACTTTGCATTTCGGTCGCGAGTGCAGCGATCAATCTCTTCATTGGTTAATTGCCCCAACTTTATTGGATCAACTCCAATCATACCGACAGAAACCTGCTCGTCCGCAAGAGCCTGCACCTCAAGCGGATGCAATCCACAAAATTGCCCTATTTGCTCAAAAGTGAGAGCCGTATTCTCTACCAACCAAACTGCTGTGCCCTGTGGCATAATAGGAAGCGCCATTTATAAAATCCATTTTTTCATATCAATCTGCATTCTACACCTTTTATGCGAAAATATCAATGGCATCAGCAAAATTTCCACGGCCGTTTCATTTGGAGAAATTATTAAATGTAACAATAAATTTCTCAAAAAAAAGCTTGACAGAATACATTTAATGTGTAATAATTAAAAAGATAGTTACATTAGTAATGTGGATTATTTCAAAATTCTGGAGTCCGTCAGTGACCACTCGGCGCGAAAGCTTAATATTAAAAATACCGGTGCAGATGGGGTTTCTATTTGGAACACGTAACGCGCGCGTTTTCGATAATTGATTTTATGTGCAACAATTAATTTAATAATTGTATTATTAATGTGGATTATTCTGTAATTCAATAGTTTATCAGTGACCACTCGGTGCGAAAGCTTAATTTCCGGTGCAGATGGATTTTTGTTTAACAAATGACGCGCGCGTCTTTTAGTATTCTGTATTTAGTATTTAGTATGTTAGTAAAAAATAGATCACTTAGCGCGCGCGTCCTTAGCTTTAATATAGTAGGAAAAAAATAGTAGGAAAAAAAAGAAATGTAAAGTAAGAAAAGAGATTTAGGAAAAAGCAATATACTTGCTACTAACTCCACGACCGTTTCATAAATTTTTAATAAGCATAAAAAGAACTGCTTTTTAAGGAAGTATCCCCAATAAAATTTTATGAAACAGCCGTACAAAATTTCACCTGTATTTTAATTAGTCATCCTAATTTTTTTGCATCAACGCCGAACTTCTTATCGACGATACCTACAACGCAACAGTCTGACCAAACGTTTAGCGATGTCTCAACCATATCAACCACAGCATAAAACGGCAAAATCAACCATAAAACATCAATCGGAACATCCATGCCGGTCAACAGACTCATACTCAAGAAAAAGCATCCCATTGGAACGCCAGCGTTTCCGATAGCTGCAATGGTTGATATAAAAATCCATTGCAGGAGCGTGAACCAATTACTTTCAATTCCATTATTTTGCATGACATAGACTACGGTCGTAAAAATAAATGCAGCGCAGCCGTTCATATTAATTGCAGTGCAAAGCGGAAACACAAATCTGCTAATTTCTTTCGATATTCCAAGATTGTTTTCAGCTGTCTCTAAGGTCACAGGAAGTGTCCCGACTGAAGACTTAGAAAAGAAAGCAACTGACAACGCTGGAAATACCGCTTTTAGCGTTTTTAGTGGATTGATTTTGTGCGCTCGTAAAAACAAAGGTAGTACCATAACTCCCTGCACAACGTTAGACAGAAGTACTATACTCAGATATTCTCCGAGTCCCTTCATACCGATTCCGTTTTTTAGCTGCGCAACAGCGCCTGCGACAAATCCGAACAGCGCCAACGGAAGCATTTTTACCACCCACCCAATAATTATCAAAAACATTCCCTGTATCATTTTGAAAAAATTATTCACAGATCGGGATTCGCTATCCGGCATGTACCTGGCAGCAATTCCGATAATAATGCTCATAAGGAGAGCTCCCATAACATTATGCTCCAGGAAAGGAGACAATATATTAGATGGAATTATGTCCAAAACATAGCTCGCGTATTTTCCGTCTCGAACGACATTAGCTGGAGCACCGCCGATTACTGAAGTAACATTTGACGGAGAAATTAATGTATATAAAATGCACGCAACGGAAGAAGCGAGCAGCGTTGTGGCTGCAGTGTACAAAAATGCATATTTTCCTATCTGTTTGAGTCTTGAGTTGCTGCTCTGTTGAGATAGCGAAACGATTACTGAAACGACAATTATCGGCAAACTCACGCACTTGAATATTTTCATGAAAACATTTGATATAAACTCTGTAACCGATTGCAGAAATTCTCCATAACCACACAAACATCCTAAGGCAACTGCAATTGCATACAGAATCCCACTGTGCTTAGCAATCATTTTTACTCTGAAAAAATTATTTAATAACACGATAATGTTTCCCTCAAAAAAAACAATGGAAGTATATATTGTTTCTACAAAATATATCAAGTTTTTTTATGAATAGCGTTCCGCTCTACGCCAGGCTTAAAGAAAGATATGTAATATCAGATATTGTTTACTCAAAAAACAAAATTTATCTTTATTTGTATATAATTTTGGCTCCATCTTAAGGCATTAATATTTTTTTATTGACTTTTGTTTTTTTTACGGTACAGTGCATTTTTATAAATGGGGGCAGGATACGGAAATCATGTTTTTCATTTGTAGTTGGTATGGTTGTGCCGTTATTAATAATGGGGAGTATATAAATGGGATACGTAAAAAAAGTAAGTGTTGTGTTATTGGGAATGTTGTCGATCGTCGGAGTGGTTCCTGCTGAAGCTATGCAGCATCTTGCTGGAACTGATGATTCGTCTGATGAAGTGATTCTCGATGGGAGAGATAGCAGTCTTTTTTTCGATTATGATGGGCCTTCTCTGGAAGGACCTGGATTCGGATGGGAACCAATTAATACTTTTTTATCAGAAATACATGGAGTAGATGAACGAAGATGCTCAGTATTTAAAGATGGACTAGGTCGCCGAGTATGGGGACCAATTAGTTCTCCTTTAAATGAACAAGAACGCTCAGTATTTAAAGATGGACTAGGTCACCGAGTATTGAGTGCAAGATTGGGTGATATATTACGTTCAGATTCAGAATGGAGAATCAACAATGTAGTATCTTTTTATGGATTATATTCAAAAGACGCCCCCTATGTTAGCGCACTAGATGAATTCTCAACTAGCAATGGATTTGAGGAGGTTGAGCAAAGTAAAAGCCTCTCAATTATGCTTGGTGATCGCGAAAATGCGGCTATTGTAATAGAAAGTCTAGTTAAATTGGTGAAAATATTTGCGGATAGGGCGAAGCCTGGATCTCCGGAAAGTCCAGAAGATAGGGCGAAGCCTGGATCTCTGGAAAGTTTAGAAGATTTTGCGCTTAATAGTTTAATGTTTTTGGGAGGAGAATTAGACCTGGGTGATTTGGTAGCTATTTCTAACCTAGGAATACGTAATGTTGCACTTATCAGATGCAAAATTAATTCGTTACCAGATTATACAGAAAATGGAGGCAGTGTGATGTCTGATTCACATTTACTTGCTAGACGGTTCACTGGGTTGTTTTTGTATGAAGTTAAATTAGACGGTGATTTGGTGACTAAACTGGACCAATTGCCTGAAATGTTAATTCAGAAGTTTCACCATAATGGTGTGTTAGCCATTAGACATTATGGTAGAAGGGGTTTTGAAGAGGTTTGTTATCGTATGATCACGAATCAATCTTGCCAGATTTCCCTTTCAGGGGAACCAGCAGTTTATCCTTATCTTTATTTTTAAGTTCTAGACTGTAAAGTCTGAAAGTATGTATGCGGCGGTTCGGTAACGGAGCGCCCGCTTCTGTTTTTTTAAAAGTGGTTTTTTGTGCGAAAATCCATACATATTCGCAAAATTGAGATATTTTTGCATGGATTTGACTCGTAGAAAGATTGTTTTGCTAGTATCAGGTTTTGAGTTTTTTATTTGTAAATTAATAAAGTTTTAAGATGTCGTTGGTAATATGACAATGTTAATAGCGAGAGGGTAAAATGAAAAAAATAATGGTAGTTAGTGCGGTATTTTTGCAATTTGTTGCTGAGGCAACTGATCCTGCTTCTGCAGCAGCCGGTTCGCCTAGCGCGAGACCAAGAGCTTTCTCGGTGGCACCTAGAGAATTTGTCGGAGCGCGAAAGAAGGTAAAAGATTACCTTGACCAAAAAAAACGTCTTGAGAGTGATGATAGGTTACAAAATCTGCAAAATATAGTGCGATACGTATCTGGCAATGAGGAAGCGTGGAATGATTTAAGGAAAAAAGCTACGGAAGTGGCAGAAAAAGCTGTCCGTAGTCCGACGAAGGAAAACTTTAAAGAATTGGTTGGTTTATATGATAAATTTCATGAAACTGTATTAAAAGACATACACAATACTTCTATTGATTTGGTCAATTTAGAGTTTAAGCGAGGTAGATCAGATCATGATGACAGTTTGATTGTATTTTTGAGAGGAGAAGGGAGCGCTAATCTAAAAGAATTTATGAAAAAAAATTTTGGAGTACTGTGTTACCTATATCGAACTATTGCGGTATTTGCCAATGAGTTGAAACTTGATCCAGAAGATTTTATCCATATGGTGCTAATAGGTGAAGACCCTACGAGCATCAGAGATGGCGTTATTTGGAATGTTGATGAATTAAATCAAAGAAAAGGAGCGATTGATCGTGCCAATGATGCAGATTTCGAAAATTATTGGAATTGTCTCAAACTTTGCCATACGAAAAACTTAAGAACAGACCCAATTTTGAGTGGTTTACAAGAACCATGTCCAATAATAATAGATTTGAATCAGTCTGTTCCGCGGGGTTATACGATCGATGATGGGTTTAGAACTGGAGAATTTAGTTTGAATGATGGAGTTTTATTCCGGAAAGTTGGAGAAGTGAATACACCTCTTCTATTTCCTATTAGGGAGGATATGTTTGGTGAAATTGGTTATGAGGTTGCCACTAAGTGTAATATTGGTAGGACTCCTTGTCCAACGCCTGTTTTTGTGACGTTGAATTATTGTGATGAATCATTTCCTGAGACCTCAGAAGGGGGAGGTTGGAAATTACATGTATCTGCAACTCCATCTTCTGCCGCAAAAGTGGCTAACGTTGTTGTTCCGTATCTGCTAACAAACAAAATTGACTTTAAGATAGTGCCAACCACGGGCGCTTTGCGCAGCCTTAACTTAGATTCTAAATTTGGAGTCTCGGGTGGCCATTATTCGCAATATGGAAAATTCATTACGATTTATCCATTAGATGGCGAAGGAGGAGCAAAAATTGCACGCGATTTGGATGATATGTTATGCCAACATGTTTTTACTAGAAAGGATTTTGTAACCTGCGCCGGTGAATTTTCCATTGGGAAATCAGGAGCTCTCTCCACGCGCTATACTGATTCTTATAGCAGAGATGGTGGTTCTAGTGATGTTAGAAGAGCACCGCTTATAAGGAAGTCATCACTTGAAGTAGCTGCTGCGAGTATTCCGATGTATCCGTTGTTTTATTGCGGAGTAAAAATGAGTGGAGTATTAGATGCAAATTTGAGTAGTGAAAAAGCAAAAAGATGTAGGCAGGCGCTTTTCATTGAAAACATTGAAAGATTGGGGCTTACAACTGATGATGTGGCAGACCCTGATCTTATGCGAACAGTTGTTAGGAGCTAAAACATACTAATTCGCAACGAAATTTAGGATGAGGCTGCCGGGAAATCCGGCAGAGAGATTCTGCTTCTCGTTGCGAATGAAAGCATGTTCTTTTAAAGGGAAATTCTTTTCTCAAATACTGGAATTACAGAAAACAAATAGTATTTCTTAATCGTTTCCCATTCATAGACTTTCATTACAGGAATATTGAAAATTCTATACACGATTTTTCTTTTTATGTACCATTTCTCGTTACAATTTATGTGATGTTTTCGTGAAAATTCAATAAAATCCTGGCGGGCAGCCAGAAGATCCTGCTGCTTGTTATCCGTCATCACCCTGGTCGTTGACTGATAATTTACCCAATAATAATAAGTTGTACCTGGAACAGTGACTAATTTTCCAAGAAAATAAATTGCACGAATTGTGAACGCGATATCTTCAAACGATTTTCCTTCCGGAAAGCGAATTTTGTGCTGCAGCAACTCGGATCTTCTGTAAATCTTATTATATACGTAACATTTCCGCGGAGTTTCGGTAATTTCAAACTTTTCCAATGTGGATGTGTAAAATTTTTCTTCCCTAATCTCCAGCTTAGCTAGAATCTTGGAAGATGGATACTTTCGAACAATCCCACAGCAGGACATACTTGCATCATGTTTTTTTGCAGTATTGTAAAGTTGCTCAAAATAATTCAACTCTACCCAATCATCACCGTCCACAAATCCGATATACTCACCGCGGGCGATATCCATGCCGTGATTACGAGCGGAACCCTGTCCCTTATTTTCCTGGTTAACAATAACAATGCGACCATCGTCCGCTGCGATTTTTTCCAATATCTCCAAAGAATTATCTGTTGATCCGTCGTTGACGCAGATTATTTCAATATCCCATAGAGTCTGGTCAACAACGCTTCGAATGCAACGTTCTAAAAATTTTCCAACGTTAAAAATTGGAATTATTACGGATACTTTCGGTGACATGCTGTTTCCACTATTTTTGATTTTCCAACCCAATTGTTTCTTTCACAAAAATCGATAACACATAGGCGATCACAAGGCAAATCGGCAGTGTAAGAATAGCCTTCTGATAGCAGGAAATATCATAGATACGTACGCCGTTATCTGATATTGCTCCTGTCCAGAATACATCCAATATTACTCCCAAAATAGGCTGAAATATCGATCCAGCCAACATAACCAGCGCATTCGAGAAAGCAATTGCTGTTCCAGCGTTCTGTGGAAGCTCATTATTTCTGGCGCAGGTAAATACAAGTACTTCCGCAGCAGTGAAAATCCCGATGAAAAATATGATAATAAACGACAAATACATATTATCGACGTATATCAATGGGATAAACATTATCGCCATGCATGCTATGGAAAACCTGATGGTTTTCATGTATCCGTTTACCTTTTTTGCGATAATTGCCACGGGAATACTGCCGATTGCAAATCCAATGAAAAGAATAGATGATGCAATTGAAGCCATTTCATTACCAATATTGTACTTAGCCATAAAAAATGGAACTGCCCAAAGTTCAGAAAACGCTGAAACGGCTAAATACATAAATCCGCCAACTATTCCAGATAAAATAATCTGTTTATTCCTTATAACTTTGCGAAATATTGCTGCAAAAGAGTTGTGTACTGCTTCGTTCCCAGGAATTTTTATGACTTTTGGAATGAATGTAAACGCTGCCATAGCTATAATCATTCCAATAGTTGCCAAAAGAAATATTGTTTCTCTCCATCCTATTGAATTAACTGATCTTGCAATTGGAAATCCTCCGCAGAGAGCTCCTGCTGTTCCCATCATATTTGTTATTCCAGCGAATATTGCGAAGTATTTTTGTGGAAAAACTATCGATGCAATTTGTAAACACGATATAAAAGCGCATGCGGCTCCGGCACCAACCATGCAGCGACCAACTTCCGCAATTCCAACGCTATTCGTGAGTGCAAACAACACAGATCCAAGCGTAGATAAAACCACCGAAGACCCTATAAGATTTCTTGGCCCCAATTTATCGAGAATTAACCCGCATGGTATTTGAAGCATTGTATACGAATAATAAAAAAACGAAATCATTACGCCAAGCGTTCCGGTCGTTATACCGTAATGCGACATGAGATTGTCCGTCATGACGCTTGGAGAAACTCTTAGCATAACCTCATACAAATAAAATACATTTGAAATTGCCCACGTCATCCACGGATTTGAACAACTACTTTCTTCTACTGAAGATTCAACAACTGAACTTGTCATATTTTCACCATCCTAAAATAAGTAATGATATTGATATAAGTTGGAAGTGTCAATGCCCTCCTCAAATCTAAACATGGACAATTCATTGTTTTTTTTTTATATGTTCAAAAAATGATAATAAATTGCCATCATGTCACACATTAGGTAGTGTGAACAAGCCTTTTTTCTGATGCTTTTTGTCACACGTTTAAAGGTTTATTTTTTTGTTTTTTTTACAAAAAATTAATCCTTATGTCGTACGATTAGAAAGAAGTTAGGAGAGGATAATGAAAAAAATAATGGCAATTGTATCTGGAATTGCATTGTACTGCAATATAATGGCTGTTCCGAGTATCGAAGATGCAAAATATGTGTTTGATGCCAATAAACAATATCTCGTGGCACACACATGCAACATGTTTGTCGGAAAAATAATGCTAGAATCAAAAATTTTAGTAGGTCTTAGGCATTTGTTTGTAAGTAAGTTCGGAAATCCTACAAATCCGCTGTCTAAGAGCGTTGATGACGAATCAAAAGAACCTATAGCTGATTTAGTGATTCAGCTTTTTCCGTCGGCCAATCAGGATCTCAATGCCGAAGGAACGAACAGTTTTTCTGATTTGGGTTTTGACATGCCGAAACTCGTGGCGTTTGCTTTTAGAGTTGCGCAGATCACTAGGGATATCAAAGCAGAGATTGATGAGATTTTAGCTGCTGAAGATAAAAAAGCCAAAATGGATGAAATTGCAGTTAAAGTACCTGAAATAGCTAGAATAACTGAATTGGCCAAAGCTGCGGCTAAAGGAGCTGGAGTATATGGAGCAGATTTAGCAGCAAGGGAAGATGAAATTGCTAAATTTGTAAGGCTTCGCAAACAAGTATTGACGCAAGTAGATAATATTCTCAAAAAAAAGGGTAAAATCTGTAGCAAAGAAATTTTGTTAGATAAAAAAATATTTAGTTTAATTCCTGATTATATAAGAGGATTAGCAGGGCAATACTTCCAGAACTTAGAGAAATCACAAATAAAAAAAGCAACTACATTGGGAAGTACTATAGCAAAAGCCGTTATAGAAGAATCGGAAAAATATCCATCATACTTTGTAAATTATGTCATATCGGCCTACGCATGGAGTGTGTTTACTAAAAAGGAACAAATGGAGGAAATGTACAATTTGTTGACTAGGGATAACAACACTTCCATCACTCCCACTGCTTCTTTTGGTGTAGAATATCTCGTGAAAAATATAGTAGAAATGTACAATTTAGCATCAACTAAAATGTTTTTTCCTATTAGTCCAGGGGAATTTCTCATATCAAATGGAGCAACTACTGCAGAAGGAGAAGGTTTTCAAGACTGCGTAGAAACAGCAATTCGACAATTTTTTGCAATTTTGCTATGCAAAAGAGAAGAGAGTGGAGTACGTGTCATAGACACAGCTAAGCTTTTCGCCGATTCGCTGTTATCCAAGGCATTTGCAAAAGCGCCAAACGAAATAAAAATTGGAGATAAAATATCGGCAGATGCTTTTATGAACAATGGATCACCAGAAGTCAGAAATTGGTGGGCAACCAGTGTAAGCAAAATAGACGGAGTTAAGTACGCCAGGAGTGGTACAGTCGAAGTAGAAAGCGATAGCAAAAATGTACTAAGAGTAATTTGCGGAATGCTCAAGGGAGAAACAATTGACGGTGGTTTGCGCACTATAATAAATACCGTAGCTGGTGGTGGTCAAATTGATGTGGGTTTGTGCTTCAGAGAATTGTCAGCAAAATTTCGGCCTGACATTAAAGTAGATGCTACACAAATGGGCAGCAAGGTGTTATTCTATGCGGAGGAACACAAAGATTTTAATAATCTGGAATTGAGAATCGATTCCAGACACAGTCAGATGCATAATATGACGCAAAAATTGTCTCCTCAGCAGTTGACTGCATCGAGTGAAAGTTGGTTGTATCAAATATATACCTTAAAAGGAAAAAATGTTTTTGAAAAAAATGCCAGTTTCCCAATTTTAAAGTTAGCACTGACGGTGCGTGCAGACATACCTACTTATATTTCTCACCAATATTTTAGAGAAAAATTAAGATCAGACACGTTACAGTATATAAAACAGAATATAGTCCGTAAACTTTGTTGGGACGGTTACATTGACTTTTTTCTTGTTGAGACTCCTTATAAAGACAGAAACATTTTGCCATTCGACGCAATTTCCCCCATTCTTTTCTCGCAGAAAGCACTTTCGCAAGTGGTAGCAGATGATGTCTGGGACATGCTTTGTATGTTTTTGAATTTATTTTTAGATCCGGCAACACCAGACTTCAGTTCCAATATTGGTAAAGTAAAAAAAATGGCCAAAAGAGAAAAATCAATAATTGGAGCATGTGTTCTGAAATTTTTATTAGGTGAATGCGAAATAGCAGATGCAATTTTGAAAGAAAAAATATTTACTCAAAGAGATGATGGTGTTTTGCAAAAAGACACGAAATTATTTTGGTGTCTGTTCAGAGATATACGCGATAAACTCGCCGAAAATAGAAACTTATCTGCCTTTTTTGACGCAGTTCGAAGTAGCGGAGTTGAAATACCGGACGATGCACATATGAGACCGACTGCTAGAATGATCAATTACAATTTTTTTCTGGACGACGAAAAGTTGCCATATCTCAGCTTTGATTGTAGGAAGGACATCCTTAAATCCATGCTATCAGATTTGGATGTATATACCGTTAATGACTGTGGAAAAATCATCGACAAAATAGAATGGAGTGACGTGAAACCAGAAGAAACTGCAGGTCTACTGAGAGTGGTTATGAGTCATCCATTGGATGATAAAGTCCCTGAATTGGGTGGTAAAATCTCCGAATTGGTAAAAAAAATATTCAAGAATTCCGTAGATTCTGAACACGATCCTAAAAAAAAAGCAGAAAGATTGAATAAAATAATTTGTTATATCGGAGCAGATCCACTACTCAAAATTGTTGGTTGTGAATTTTTTGACGAAAGTTGGGTGCGTCTCAGCGTTGATAGCGTATTAAACATCCTAAAATCTGTGCTATCTAATCCTGAGATGTATAAAGACTACGACTGCAAAAAAATTATTGACAAAATGGAGTGGAGCGTGGCAAAACCGAGAGAAATAGGAGAGTTACTGGGAGCAGTTATGGATTATCCATTTGATAGTAAAGTCTCTGAATTGGTAAACAAAATATTGGCGAACTTTATGAATTCTGGAAACAGATTAGAAAAACTGGACCAATTAATTGGTTGTCAACCTAGCGGTTTATGTCGCCTATTTAAAGTAATTGATTATAGAACTTTTCTAGACGACAAAAGGTGGCCACGTCTTAGCGTTAATATCGTAAAATGCATCCTGGAATTTGTGCTATCTAATCCTGCGATGTATAAAGACTACGACTTTAAAAAAATCATTAACAAAGTAGAATGGAATAAAGTTGCAGAGATAAAAGCGGCACTTTTACTGAAAGTAACTGCGGAGAATTGTCCATCGGAAACTAAAGTCTCTGAATTGATGCATATGATATTTCAGTGTTTTGTGAACTCAGGAGATAAAGTAGAAAGATTGAGTGAATTAGTTGCTGAAATTTGCTGTATCTACGAAGATGCAAAATCTGGTATTTCGCTTGACGCCATAATTAGTGAATTATTATTCAAGGTTTTATTAGATTCTCCAGATTGCGTTGATTTTGAAAAAATTTCAAACAGATATATTGGGGGTGAGTTTTTGAGGAAAATTATAGTTAGAATGCAAGAAATATTAAAAAATACCACCCTTAATGGAGAAAATTTGAGGAAAATGGGGAAAATTGTAGAAAGTTTTGAAGGAGCAGTAAAGCGTTGGCATGAACATCATCCAATGACGTACGGTTTTCGTTATGAACGTCCAATGTTGTACTATTGTTAAGACAACACATATGATTAAGTTCAGATAGAAGTTAGACAAAATGGGAACCAACTTAGGTTCAAAGTATGCTTAGAGCACGATAGTTTTGCAAAAATTATCGTGCAACCATTTACAATGTAAAAGCCTCGAGAATCGAGATATCAAGTCTAATGATCAATAGTTAATCAAATTTTAGCTATTGTTTGTTAATTTTCTAAAAGTTGAACATGGTGGTGATGGTTGAAAAACACATTTTTCGAAAAAGACGCATTGAAACCAGAAATGTTCTGTAGGGAATCTACATATGATTGGTATATCTCTGCAGATAAAATATTTAAAAGCAGCATTGAAGGATTCAAAGATTTTTCAAAAATCTTGGGTATGGAATTTCATGTGTCAAGATTTTCATTATTCGATGGGGCAAAAAGCTCCGACTCGGCCGTTGTTGCCAAAGACGTAAATGTGTACATGGAATCCGGTGTTCACTGCGCAATGATTCAGGGGCGATTAGCAAAGGGAATCGTGATCCCAAAAATTACCATAAAAAAAACCACTTTTTTAGTTGGGAAAATAGAGATATTGGAAACTAAGGAGTTTTCTCAGGCCGTAATACAATCATTTTCAATCGCTGGAGACGTCGTGTCTTTTTCGTTTCGGTACTCATCTTATTCTGATACATATACAGATTTTGACGAAAAGGGTATAAACAAAGGAACAGCAGCCACCAAAGTAGATTTGGCCAAATGGGATGTGAAGGACTCATAATTATGGAAGGTGCCGCTATAATACCGCTATTCGAAAGGCTAATCGACGACAATCAGGATGAGCTATTCGAAAAGAACACAAAAAGAATCTCAACTTTTCGCGAATTTCAGGAGTCAATCCTCCGAGATTTGTCACGTTTGCTTAACACTCGCGTATCGGTTTCTTGGAAAAACTACCCCAGTAAAATTACGATACCATATTCTTACGGTGTAAACGTTACAGCTCCAATGTCAGTGGAAAATGTTTTTGAAATTCGGGAACTTGAATCGCGCATTGACGACGTAATACGAAAATTTGAACCGCGACTAATAAACGCAAAATCACAAGTAGTCGGCGTTGGAAGTGGTCCAAGTGGTGTGTTCGTTAATATAGAGGCAATTGTAAATATCGAAAACCGCAAAACACCGCTGTCTTTCCCAATAGTGATAGACGCGTAGAAATTGATTTTGCAATCAGCAAAAAATATGATTCAGTTGGGATTAAAAGTTAGTTTTTAATCCCTAAGGCTTGAGTTCCCCGACGCTTGCGGCGTAAATAGTAGTTATGAGCGAATATATTCACAAAAATCGCAATGTAAGTGTATTGATGTACCACCTGGTATTTCCGGCAAAGTACAGAAGAGTAGTGTTTGATGAATCTGTAGAGTCACTTTAATCAATATCGTTTAAATATTTTGCATTATTTTCGAGCCATTTAATCACTAAAATAAACTTTCCTAACGATGTCTAATAGACCTGTTGCGGAGGTTAAGATTTTGGAAGAAATAATATAAAAATGGTTCAGCATGTATTTTTAATGAGGCACAAATGATCAAATGCGAAGTAATAAAGAAGCGTGAAGATATATTTTTGCTTCTTTTTGGAGTTAAAGTTTCTGATTTTGAGTTAATTTTGCAGCGAGTTGAAGTTCTACAGAGATTTATCAAAAAACAGGTCTGTTGTAGTTCTCAAAAATTTGACGTATTTTTTAATATTATTAGCCACCAATTAACTTCTTTATTTTACCTTGATAAGGTAAGTTCAAAAGGAGTAAAAACATGTTTAAAAAAATCATTTTAACAGGTTTTGCTTGTGGTTTGGTTGTGCTCAATTCTATGGCCCATAGAGGGTAGTGACATTATATTCACAAGCGAAATTATGGAAAAAGACAATAAGATGCCGACGACATTCGCCAACGCATTGGCGATGCTTAGGTCCGAATGGCTTATAAAATTAAGG
>JAISZX010000081.1 GCA_031284365.1 Holosporaceae bacterium | reverse complement strand
GAAGGAAAGGGATATAATTTTACATTTTCTTCCACCTTACAGTCCGAACCTGAATCCGATAGAGCGACTTTGAAAAGTCATGAACGAATATGTCAGAAACAACAGATACTTCAAGACTGCCAGAGAATTCAAACTCGATATTATGGCTTTTTTCTGGAATACATGCAGCTCTATCTCCGAAAAAATGCGCTCTAGAATTAATGACAACTTTCACCTGCTCAATAAATCCAACTTCTTATCGTGATTGGGTATACCACTCTTTAAACATACAAGGTTACGATGCTTCATCCCATGCAGTTAGTGGTTTTCTAGTTTTCTTCCGCATTCTCTATGGCTGTTTCTGCAGTGCGGCCCATTGTGCATGGTTTTTGATACACATGGTCTTTCCATATCCAACAATTTTTCAATGATGTCAAGATTGTGATCAAGACCCCTAACGCTCATATCTTTGCATTATTTTTTTATATTATTTGAGAAAATTGCGTTTAGCACAAAAAAACAATTAATTATTATACATTAAATCTAAAATGGAATATGTCCCCGTCCTTTACAATGTATTCTTTACCCTCCAGACGGATTTTTCCGGCGGCTTTTGCTCCCGTCTCGCCATTGAATGTTACATAATCATCGTAGCTGATTGTTTCAGCACAAATGAATCCCCGCAACATCTCCGAATGAATTCGGCCAGCGGCAGTTGGTGCACGGGAGCCTTCGGTTATGGTCCAGGCATGAGCTTCCGTCGGTCCGACGGTGAAAAATGTTATCAGGTCCAAGAGATTATAGCCATGTCGAATGATCTTTGATAACCCTGACTCTGTTAGTCCCAGCGATTGAATATATTCCAACTTTTCTCCTTCCTCTTGAATTACGGCGATTTCTGCTTCAATAGCGGCGGAAACTGTAACGGTGGAAAAATTCTTGCTGCGTGCAAAGCTTTCGACCGCTTGAGACAAAGCATTGCCTAAAATGATTTCATTTTCTCCGATATTGCATACGTACAATACGGGCTTTTTCGTAATTAGATGCATAGAACTGACGAGATTATTTTCTTCCACTGAAAAATCCAATTGGTGGAGTAAATTTCCCTTCTCTAACCAGTCAATTAATCTCGGGATGCACTTCTTTTCCGCTGTTAGTTCAGGATTATTCTTTTTAGAAAGAGAGGATTCTCTTTTTTTCAAACTTTCCAAATCCGCTAATATTAATTCGGTTTCCACAATCTCTATGTCTCGAATTGGATCGACGTTCCCATTCACGTGGGTGATGTCGTTGTTTTCAAAGCATCTTACGATGTGCAAAATTGCATCTGTGCCTCGTATATAGCCGAGAAATTGATTGCCAAGCCCTTCGCCATTGCTAGCTCCCTTTACTAGGCCGGCAATGTCGACTATTTCCATCTGTGCAGGAACGATTTTAGCACTTTCGGCGATAGTGGCAAGTTTAAACAATCGTGGATCCGGGACACCGACTCTTCCGACATTGGGCTCTATGGTACAAAATGGGTAATTCATGGCTTCGGCCGCTGCTGTTTGGGTCAATGCATTAAATAGTGTTGACTTTCCTACATTCGGAAGCCCAACAATTCCACAGTTAAATCCCATAAAGATCCTTTCGATTACTCTGTGGAATTATCTACCCAGTTAAGATTTATTTAGCAAGGTCAATTCTAGATTAATTTGTTGAGCATGGCCATTTCTAGACAACAAACATAAGAAAATGACTACTGTGGTAATATTTCAACAGAAATTCAGAAAAAAACAACGTATTTTTTCTGAATTGTTCTATCTTTGTGAGGTAATCTTTGAGATTTTGCAATTTGGTTCACACTTTTATAGCAGAAAAGGCTAGTGAATTATTACAGGATCAGGTTTCATTTCCAAGCTGTCGTAACAATGGCTTACATTCAGACAATGCCGAACTTCCATAGAATACTAGTCGATATCATTTAGGAATGCATGTGATGGAGACTATTATATTAAGGCCTTATTTTTCATATAAGGAAGAGAATCTAGGATATTTAAATAAGAGGATCAACAAATCGTTAAGGTCAAGCGAGAAGAAATTTTTAATGAGGTTAATTTATTAGTCATCTAGTAGAGAATATGGAGTAAGGAAAGATGGGAAGATATGGATATACAATACGCTATCGTCTTGGTCTCAAGAGCTAAATGTTTCCATAACCACGGTGAAAAGAGCAATAACTGCATTAAAAGAAAAAGGATTAATAGAGAGCAGCTTTTTTTCAGCGAACAAAAGAGATATGACACTGTTCTATACAGTAAATGAAGAAAATCTCGAGTTATTCTTAAATGAGCCAATGGGTGGCGAGTTGAGTATAACAAGAACAGTTAAAAATAAATCTATAAATCGGGCTCGATTAGATAAATCTGTGACAAGGTTGCGGACGGAGCTTAGAGGCCAAGTATTTGCCAACCGGGATTTTCCAGGTAATTTTTTATATTCGCTAGAAATTCCGACGCTTTGCGAGTATCAGAAATTCTATGATCATAGGATAGCGAAATATACAGCATCGGTCTTATTTCCATATTACCGTCGGTGGCAATTGGTCGATTATGCATTTTGTGAACGCTTAGAGTAGCGACCTGCGGAGGTGTTAGCAAATCTGTTCCTATCAGGGATCCATAGATACCGGCGTTGATGAGTGTAAATGTTCCTCCCGAAACCTCTTCGATGGATAACGTACCTTCCATGGCCCTTCGGGAAAGAGCAATCATGACTTTTTCCAATTCGGCGATTGTCAATGTATCAGCATGCCGGATGACCGGTGCCGCGATACCATCATTTCCGCAGGTGATAATTGATATGTCAAAGTTGCTTTTGTATATAATTTCATCATTGTGTATATGAGCGTTAAAGATGTGATATTGTTTTAGCGCAGCGATACTGGCAGATATGAAAAATGGTGTAAATCCAAGTCTAACGTTGTGTTTTTTCGTGAATGCGCTGCCAAAGGTTTTCTCTAAAACTAAAACGGCGCTCATGTCAATTTCGTTTGATACAGTAGAAATCACGGATGCGTCGTAAGTGTTCTTTATTTTTTCAGAAATCCTACGTTTTAGTAGATCAATTGGTTCATTATAATCTCCCGGTGATTCGAAAAATTTTGGCTTGTTCCAGTTATCAGCATACAACTCGGAAGGACTATTCTCTCGTTCTGTTCGCAGTAATTTTTTGACGATTTCTGATTGTTTTTTCATCTGTGAGTCTTTTTCGACCATGATTTTTTGATGTAAATCATCCTTATTTTTTTTTACAAAGACTTGGGGAACTATCTTTTCGGGAATAAGTTCGCCGTACTCCATCTCTTTTGTAATTTCTTTTCTTATATCCTCGACGTTTTTTTTGAAAGAATCTGTTATTTGTATCTTTAAACCTTTCATTACGTCATAGACATACCGCCCTATTTCTTTGTGAATTTCTTCAACAGTAGAGTGTAATATCGAATTCATAACGGCTTGAATTTCTTCATTGGTTTTACATATGATTTCATTTTTTAACGAATCAGCTTCGCTGGATACTGAATGTATTGCAGATTTAATTAATTCTTTCGCTTGAAAGTTGGAAGTAATTTTTGCATTTTTTATAATTTCAGCCGATTCTTTTGCGGCATGTTTCTGGGCAGAGTGAATAATGTCCTTTTTAATCGCCCTGGTTTCAGATTTCGATTCAGCAATGGCTTCCTCGATTATTTCTCTTGACAATGATTCAGCTTTAAATTTTGCTTCTTCTTTTGCATGATCCACTGCTTCTCGTATTGTCGTTTCTGCGTCTAGATTCGCTTTCTTTTTGGCATCCTCGATGATTTTCTCTTCTAGTTTTTGAGCCTCGATCATCGCTTTTCCCCGAGCTTCTTCTATTAATTTAGTTCTCATATTTTCTGCTTCTAGTAGAGAACCGTGTACTACCCTCTTGTGCATTTCTCCTGCGTCCTGAGTAGCTTTTTCTTCGTACTCTTTCAAAATTTTTGTTTTTAACTCTTCTGCCTGGATTATGGCCATCTTTCTAGCTTCACTTAGGATTTGTTCTTTTAATTTTAGAGCTTCTTCTATGGCTTGGCTTTTGGCATTATTGAGAATATTTTTGCATTTTTCTTCCGTCTGCTCGGAAAATTCTTCAACTATTTCCTCTTCATTTCCCCCCTTTTCCTCTAGAGGAACTGAAAGACAGTAACCTGTATCGTTTACCCTTATCGGAGAAAGTACGCTTTCCTCTGAATCCGAAATTGAAAACGCGACTTCCCCAGATAAGGTTTTAGCTTCTTCCTTTCCTATACTTTTAGTAATATCAGAGACATTAGCGTTTAGATCTGTTTCAATAACAGCAATTTTAGTTCCCTGAGATATAACTCCTCCTTCCTTGACTAGTATTTTTGCTAATACGCAGTCATAGCTGGAAGTAATACCGCATGCCACAAACGGCGTTTCCGCATCTGCAATAATTTCATTTTTCGAAATTTTATCCCCAACTTTTTTATACCATAAAGATAAAGTAACTTCGTCGGATAAATTATCAAAGGTTGGAACTATTATATCAACGCGCATTGCTGATTTTCTTGTGATTATTCCTAATTAAACAGTAAAAGAATTTCTTTTATATTAATTTAAGCAAAAATATTATATATTATATCAAAAACTAAGGTTCAATCCCAGATCAAAGAGGAGATTTTCTTGCAGGATTTCCTGGGGTAAAAGGATGAAACATAAGTATATAAAACATAGTCATATTTCGTAAGGTAAGTTTAGAGAGTAGGCTATTTTGTGCAGATTGGGAAGCTACTCAAATCGCAGAATTGTCATGAATTAATCGTAATAGCATAGGATTTTATAACTTTTGTGAGCGAGAATTGCTGAGTTTGTAATGTACTCTCCACTGCTGCTGGTCAGTCCCAGCCCTACCTCAAACGCTGGCTGTTCCATGCTTTAAACTCTCACTCAGTCCGCTCCAATTGTATTGGCTCGTCAGGTAGCTCTCGGCGCCCGGGTGCGGTCTTACCCGCAGCCGGGCACATTAAGTCGCCTAATCTGGGATTGAACC
>JAISZX010000109.1 GCA_031284365.1 Holosporaceae bacterium | reverse complement strand
GACTTTTCTGACGATTCAAACTTATTGTGCAATTCACTATTTGCTTCACTCAACGCATCACACACGATCATACACTTTTCTATATCCGAATGTCTATTTTCCTGGGGGCAACTGACTGCCGAAGAACAGCTGTCCATTCCATCCATTCCATTTACATTGCCCAAAAACAATACGCCTGCTAAAAATATGATTTTATTCATCGTTCCTCACTCCTTCTACTCTAACAATTTATAACAATATCACAATTTAAAACAAAAAGCAACACAAAAAAATTATATTTTTTATTTATATATTGGAAAAGTTTTCCCAGAAAAAAGATTGAAAAAGTTCTTAGAAGAAAATTTTGCGACGTCCTCAACCGGGATTCCCAATAATTCTGCAATTTTTTGCGCAACATAAACAACAAATGACGGCTCGTTTATTTTCCCTCTAAATGGAACTGGAGCTAAAAATGGACTGTCAGTTTCTATCAGCAATCTATCTCTCGGAATATATTTTAATGTATCTTGTAACTCGGTCGCTTTTTTGTATGTAATAACCCCGGAAATTGAAATGAAAAATCCGAGATCTAACGCTTGCTCGGCAAAATGCTTTTCTCCAGAAAAGCAATGGATCACGCCATTTATGTCTGGGTGATTTTTCAAAACCGAGATTGTGTCATCGATCGCTTCCCGAGAATGAATCGATACGGGAAGACCACATTCTTTTGCCAGATCAAGCTGAAGATTGAACAAAGTATCCTGCTGCTTTCGGCTTTCCTTTTCATAATGGTAATCCAAACCAATTTCTCCAATGCCGACGACTTTCGGATGACTGTAATTATCTCTAATAATCTTTGATATTTCATCCAAGGAGTACAATTCATAGTGCTTTGCAGCTTCAAGAGCGTGTACTCCGACGGTATGAAACACTGTCTCATACGTTTCTGCGAATTCTTGCAGATAGGACATATCCGTTAATTCTGTTCCAATGTTAAGCATGCATCTTACATTTGCATTAATAGCTCGCTTTACAATGGCTTCAACGCCGTATTTATTCTCGAAACCAACTTCCGCATTAAATGCATCAACGAAGCGAGAAAATTTAAGATGACAGTGCGAATCAACGAAAAACATCACTTTCTATCCTTCGGAAACAGAGGAATTGGAGTTAGAAATTTCTGATCCACAAAGTTGCAATCAATTTCTGTGAACAACCTCCCCTCCGTATTTATGAAATCAAAGATTTTTTTTGCCGTATCAGGCATAAATGGAGCTATCCCAAAAGTGATTGCCCTAATGCATTCGCATAGGACTGTCAGAACGGCGTTTAATCGTTCTGGATCAGTTTTCGCCAATTCCCATGGTTTCATATCATTGACAAATTTATTTGATTCTGAAACCAAATCCCAAACCGTGCCAAGAGCGCTATGCAGATCTTGCTTCTCCATCAGAGGACGCACTTTCTGTATCAAACTTCTTGCATTTGCAAACAAAGCCCTTTCTTCACTCGAAAAATCATAGTTCGTTGTTAAACATCCGTCTAGTTTTTGGATGAATGCCAACACTCGCTGCACTAAATTTCCCAGATCATTTGCGAGATCATAGGAAATACGATTTTTGAGAGCGTCTTCCGAAAAATCGCCATCTTCTCCAAAACGAACCTCCCTAAATAAGAAATAGCGCAGCTGATCAACTCCGTATTCTTTTATAGTTTCAAATGGATCAACTACATTTCCAACAGATTTAGACATTTTCTGTCCATCATGTGTCCACCACCCATGCGCAAAAACACGCTTGGGTAAAGTTACACCAGCTGACATAAGAAATGCCGGCCAATAAACTGCGTGAAATCTGAGAATCTCTTTGCCAACGATGTGGACGCAATTCGCCATCATTTCAGAAACATATTCCTCATTATCCGGAAATCCAAGCGATGTAATATAATTCGCAAGAGCATCAATCCAAACGTACATCACATGCTGTTCACAGCCTGGAATCTGAATTCCCCAATCGAATTTACTACGAGAAATCGAAAGATCTTTTAATCCACTCTTCACAAAATTTACTACTTCATTTCTTCTGGCAATTGGAGCAATAAAATCAGGATTTTTCTCATAATAATCAAGTAGTTTATCTTGATATGCAGACAACCTAAAAAAATACGACTCTTCTTCCATCCATTCGACTGGAGCACCACTCGGAGCCTTTCCGTCGACAATTTCATTTTCTGCAACGTACTCTTCGTCTCGAGCTGAGTACCAACCTGAATAAGAGCTTTTGTATATATCCTTTTCCAGCCTCTTCCAGAGAACCTGAGCTGATCTTATATGACGAGACTCCGTGGTGCGAATAAAATCATCCTCAGATAAATTAATAGTCCTTCCCATGTCACGAAATTTTTGAGACATAAGATCGCTGAACTCTCGCACTTCAATCCCGGCTTTTTCAGCAGATCTTGCAACTTTTATGCCATGTTCGTCAGTTCCAGTGCAGAAATGCACACGAAAACCGTCAAAGCGCTTGAAACGAGCTAATATATCAGCAGAAATACTGGCATACGCGTGTCCAATATGCGGATCTCCGTTAATATAATAAATCGGAGTCGTAATTAACGATAATTTTTGTCCTTTTCCCATAAAATCCTACTCTACTTTCCCACAACAATGTTTATATTTTTCTCCACTCCCACATGGACATGGAGAATTCCTTGATACCTTAGAAAACGAATGTTGCCTTCCCGAAGCACCATCGCCTCCCCTACTACCTCCAAAACCACCCAGATCAAAATTGTCTGAAACTTCATGCATCTCGGGCTGATCGTACAGAAGAGCAGCGTCTATATCATCTTCCTGCGCTGACCTAGGAAGTTCAAACAACGACAAAATCTTCACAGTTTCCTTCCTTATGGTTTCAGACATCATCTCAAAAAGCATAAACGCTTCTTGTTTATACTCATTTAGAGGATCTCTCTGTCCATAGGCGCGCAAATTAATTCCCTGGCGCAACTTATCGAGATTCAGCAAATGCTCTTTCCAGTACTGATCTATGAGACGCAGCAAAACCGTGCGTTCCATATATCGCATCATTTCCGGATTATACATCTTCTCTTTTTTTGCACTCTTCTCTTTTGTTTTTTCGAAGATCAAATCAACAGCACCGCTGCGAGTGAGATTTTCTTCTCCTTGAAGCGATATATCTGTGCCAAAATGTGAGGCAAGCTCCTCATTTAGCAGCTTATGATCCCAAAACTCAAATGGAGTATTTTCCGGAACATTATTGAATATGATACTGTGCGCAACCTCATAACGCATATCATTAATTTCTTCTGAAAAATCGCTATCGTCCTGCATCAAAACGCTGCGCTGACCATAAATAACTTTTCTTTGATCGTTCATAACATCGTCAAATTTCAAAAGATGCTTTCTGATATCATAGTTATGAGCTTCAACCCTCTTCTGTGCCTTCTCGAGAGCCTTGTTTACCCATGGATGCGTGATGGCCTCTCCGTCTTCGATGCCTAATTTTTGAAGCATAGCATCCAATTTATCGCCACCGAAAATTCTCATCAAATCGTCTTCCAGTGACAGAAAAAATTTTGACGCTCCAGGATCTCCCTGGCGCCCCGAACGTCCTCGCAGCTGATTATCGATGCGGCGGCTTTCGTGACGCTCGGTTCCGACCACGTACAACCCGCCGGCTTTTTTCACTTCCTCGCAGGCTTCTCCGATTTCCTTCTCAGCATCTTCTTGAATTTGCTTACACAATTCCGGAGATTCAACCCCCAAAAGTTCGCGAGCCAGGCGCGCCTCAAGATTTCCCCCAAGTTTTATGTCGGTACCGCGCCCAGCCATGTTGGTCGCAATTGTTACAGCTCCAGGTTTCCCGGCATCCGCAATGATTTGCGCCTCAACATCGTGATACCTGGCGTTCAAAACACTGTGCTGAATCCCAGCTTTTTTCAACAACGAAGACAAAAGCTCTGATTTCTCAATGCTAACTGTCCCGACCAGAACAGGCTGCTTTCGCTCATTGCATTCCCTGATCAGCTCGATAATTGCATCGTATTTTTCGCGAGCTGTTCTGTAGACCTCATCGTCAAAATCTTTTCGAGCTACCTGAACGTTCGTTGGAATCACAAGAGTTTCTACTTTGTATATCTCTGACAGCTCCTGCGCTTCCGTTTCCGCCGTTCCCGTCATGCCGGATAATTTTTTGTACATTCTGAAGAAGTTTTGAAAAGTAATCGAAGCAAGAGTCTGATTTTCCATCTCGACCTTTACTTTTTCCTTTGCTTCTATCGCCTGATGCAACCCATCGGAGTAGCGGCGCCCCTCCATCATTCTTCCGGTAAATTCATCAATAATTATTACTTTGCCGCCCTTTACTATATAATCTACGTCGCGTTTAAATAAATGGTTAGCTTTCAGAGCATTGTTCACGTGATGGACTATACCTATGTTTTGAAGATCATACAAATTTCCAGTTTGTATTAATCCTGCCGCCCCTAAAAGCTGCTCGATGTGCTCATTTCCATCCTCTGTAAGAGTGATATTTTTATGTTTTTCATCGATTTCATAGTCGCTTTTTATGAGATTCGGCATAACAGCATCGACTCTCATGTACAAATCAGCTGAATCTTCTGCTGCACCCGATATGATCAGAGGAGTGCGAGCTTCATCGATCAAAATACTGTCAACTTCATCCACAATCGCATAGTTAAATGGACGCATCACCAACTCTGATGAATAAAATTTCATATTATCTCGAAGATAATCGAATCCGAGCTCATTGTTTGTGGCGTAGGTAACGTCGCACGCATATTGCTCTCTGCGTTGAGAATCTGTCAGTCCGTGTACGATAATTCCAACACTAAGCCCTAGAAATTTATATATTTTTCCCATCCACTCGGCATCACGCTTTGCCAAATAATCGTTGACCGTAACGACATGTACACCCTTCCCTTCCAGCGAATTCAGATAAACTGCGATGGCTGCGACCAAAGTCTTACCTTCTCCAGTTTTCATCTCTGCAATCATACCATTGTGAAGCGTTGTAGCACCAACGAGCTGAACATCGAACGGACGCAGCCCCAAAGTTCTACCAGCCGCCTCTCGAACAACGGCAAACGCCTCAGGAAGAATATCGTCCAGTGTTTCACCTTCGCCTAGACGCTTCTTAAATTCCTCCGTCTTTGCCCTCAATTCCTCATCCGAGAGCTGTTTTATCGATGACTCAAACTCATTCGCTTGCTGAGCAATCTTAAAATACTTCTTAACAACTCTATCGTTGTGCGATCCGAAAATCTTTTTCAAAAAATTAGCTAACATGACGCCTCATAGCAACAACCTCTCCAGTCTAGCAGTTGATTATAAAAGAAATACTAAAACAAGAACACCCCCATCGAAACATTATATCATATTTTCTAAAGCGTGCATATTCTTTTCACAGTTAATGAATCGATGTAGCTTGTCACCTATTTGATTAAAAAAACCTAACACTTGTGGTGGAGAATATCCCGAACGAAACAAAGTACCCAGCAAACTTATCGTTAAAAACAATTGATTTTTAACGTTGATATCGCAAATTTTGTTACAGTAAATTCGTAATATCGATAATAGCGAATCACAACCAAAATTTATGAATTCGTATAATTTTTCTCGATTACTAGAAACATCGCTGTAATTCGAAATTTCCATCGACATTAGACGCCCACTTTTAACACACGCCAAAAACTCAGCTTTACTTTTATTGAAAATCATATTTTTTCTCCTTTTGTTTCAAATAATTTTTTTAAAAACGACGCACTCAGCGTCATTCGATTGATTCTTCCAACCTCCATGTATCTTATAATAATTATTTTGAAAAATCCACTTTTTTCTTTAAAATACAATAAAATCAATAAACTAACCTATTTTTCAACAAATATTACGACCAACATCAGCAAATCATTGCTGCGTTTTTCTAGTAACGATAAATCAGTCATTGCCTTTTCCTATCCTGTTTTCTTTATTCACATAGCTAGCAGAGCGACACATGAATTCAAAATTATATGAAACAATTTCTGCAGAAAATCATCAATTTTCCTGAATTCATACATCGCTTTGCATGTCTAGACTACATCTTACACTAAAAACTCAGTCATTACCAATCTATCATAACCATAGCAACCTATTATAAGATTCATTCCTCTCCAACATGTGCAAAAAAACTAACCAAAACATAAACAACCAACCTCTTCTGAATTATCAACCTCCGCTTCAGAAACTTCAGAACCAGCATACGATGCTTGACTTATTTCCCTACTTCTAGCAACCTGTTCAAAGGCATTCTCAGCCATTGAAAATGGAGAAAGTTGCCCTCTGTTCTCACTAATAAATTGTCTTACAGTATTTTTATTAAGATCAAAGATACTTCTTTTTACATTATCCATCTTCATGCAACCCTCTTGCAAAATTGGCTGTATCCTGTAATAACTCAACCTTGGGTCGTTTTCACTCAATTGTACTAATTGCCTGTGACAGAGATCTGAGCTAGCCTTTATTGCAATATCGGGAAAAATTGTTGCCCATTTTACCAAACTCAACCTATCATAGTGGTCGTCTGTCGTAGCACAGCCTGTAGTTCCTGTTCCCAATGAAATCAGAACTATATGACAATCCCCGTATTCTCTCCTTGCAGCTTGATAGGCAATAAGCGCTGGATTATTCGCGAACAATCCACCATCACCTCCAGAATACCTATGTCCATTAGCTGACTCAAAGTGGTGCGGAGAAAAATAAGTTGGAGCAGCACTAGTTGCCAACAATACATCTTTATATTTAACATCCATGATATCTCCGCCAAAATTTTGGCAAACCTTGGTTTCTGAAGTAGAATACGAAAGGAATGGAACAACAATTTGCTTATTTTCTATTTCTGCTACGCGAGCATCGCCAACCACCTTATGTATCTCTTTTCTTCTTCCTTTACTTTTATATTTATGGGATACCGAAAATTTTCTCTTACCAAATATTTTTTTAGCAGTTTTCGGAAATTGATTGTATGTATCCTCTACTCGTTTAAAAATTACTCCTGCGCCAATCAAGGCACCAACTGATGTTCCTGCTACCATATCAATCGTATCAATCAGATGTATCCTTCCGTTTCTTCCAGTAGAACGACTCCCATTAATTCTTCGATTCAAATTATCTTCAAATACTTTTAACATATACGCTGGTATTATCCCTCTACTTCCTCCTCCATCGATCGATAAAATTATTTTGGTATTTAGCCAAATCTCTGGGGCTTGCAAATCCGTCAATCCTGGCGCAGTTAGTAAACTTGGATGCATAGTACGATCACCATATTCATTAGCTTGACTTTCAGATTGCCTATCAGACGCATATCGTCGCCGTCCAAATTGAGCACACTGCTGCGAGTTCTCTACATCACTATCACTCAGTTCATCAACTTGACTTTCAGATTGCCTATCAGACGCATCTAGTAGCCCTCTAAATGGAACAATCAGCCTAGAGTCATCTCTCGAACAGGATTGATTACTATCAGGAATACACGAATCTTGTGGTGGCGATTGCTCTATAGGCAAATCAGGAGACGCCTCCCTATTAGGTTTATCGTTTACTCTAAACACAGTATGACTCTCAGTAAAACATTCAGCATCAGAAATACTTCTTGGGCGTCGTCCACGTTGCTGCGAATCTACAACTCCACTTAACTGATCAACACCCAAAGAGGAGTTCCCTCCAGAAATATTTCCTCTATGCTGTTGCGCACGCTGCTGTCCAATTAATACACCATTTGGTCTTGGCATTGGACTTATAAATGGAAGATGCCTTTCTCCACTAAAAATTTGCACTGGCGCAGCATTTCCTGCAGCATGACTTCCCGCAGTAGCATGATTTTTCGCAAAAGAATTGCTTCTTGCACGTCCTACTGGTCGTTGTGTACTCTGACCTTGTCCAACAATTGGAATAAACTGAGGCAAGCCTTCTTCTGCGTCAGGTGCACCATCAACAACCATTGCCCCACTAGAGAGTACATACGATAAACTAACAGAAAAACTGAAAACTATTCTCTTAAAATTAACCATAGTTTCCTCCTTTTTTAAAATAGCAAAACTGAAACGAAACAACTTTTATATACTACATACAAAAAGTTAATAAAAAGTTAATTAAAAAAATATCTACAGTCAGTGTTGTATTTTTGTCATTGCTTTTTCTAGTAATTGTAGATCATCTGGAAGATTACTCTCAAAATGCAGACTTTTTTTTGACCTTGGATGTAGAAATTCCAAAAAATATGCATGCAGAGCTTGCCGCGAAAAATTGTTTATGTAGTCCACTATTTCTTTCGGAATAGCGTAATTCTTTGCTTTATAAAGCGAATCACCAATGAGCGAGCATTTACAATGCGACATATGAACTCGTATTTGATGCGTACGCCCTGTTTTTAATTCGCACTCTACTTTTGATGCAAATGTCGAAAATGTTTCAAGAGTTTTATAAAAGGTAATCGCATTGCGCCCATCCTGTGTAACAGCCATTTTTAGACGATTGTTCCTGTCTCGGGCAATAAATGTCTCAATTTTCCCACACAGCGGCTGAAGAACACCATAACAGAAACATATATATTTTCTTTTTATTGAGTGAACAGCGAACTGTTTAGCCAATTCTGCGTGGGAAAAATCATTTTTTGCGACAACTAAAATTCCACTAGTATCTTTATCTATGCGGTGAACAATTCCAGGCCTACATTTATCGCTGCCGCTCGATAACGACTCTCCACAATGATGAATAAGGCCGTTGACCAGCGTATGCGAATAATTTCCAGCGCCGGGATGAACTGTAATTCCAGGTGGTTTATCGATAATTAGCAAATCTTCATCCTCGTAGAGTACTGAAAATTTTATACTGTCATCCGGCGTTAAATCTGGTTTTTCTGTTACAGCCTCATTTTTTAGCAAAACTCTATCGCCGCATTTCACATGATAATCTGGCGTGATTATTGTCCTGGAGTTAACCTGAACACCCCCCCCCAATATCAATGTCTGGATTTTACTGCGAGATAGCTCCGTAATTTCAGACGCCAAAAATTTATCAAGCCTATTCTTGGAAATATCCGAGGTAACGCACAGCTCTATCAGCTGATTTTTGCAGGAATCTTCTCTTTCTTTAACACCATTGATCATTATTTCCATTGAAGAGGCGAACTCATTTATCGTTGCTCCAACTTTTAACAATTTCCTGCGCGTGCACATAATCTTCGTAGGTATCTATATCGCAGGCTCTAATTTCCAACCCCTTCATTGGCAAATAACTTTCCAGTTGGTTATATACATGCTCTGAAGAAAATCTCAGTTTATTTTTTTTCACACAGGCCGGCCCGGTCCATTCAAAATCCCCATTTTCTCTAGAAAAAGAAATAACATCCCCAACGGAATTGGTTTTTACGTAAACGGCGTTGTTGGATGTCTTTTGGCTGTAGGCTATGAATTCTCCATTCATATTTAAACATTTTTTCATATCATCCGGATGTATTAACAGATCACCATCGTATTCTAAAACATACTCATAGGCATCTTTTGCCCCCAGGTAGAAACTTGCACCCGTTTTTGTTTCAAAGTAATTGTGATTGTAGACAAAAATCACATCACTACGATACTTCAAAACTTCTTCAATTACATCATTTGCCTGGAATCCAACAACAACCCTGACGTCTTCCACATCCCTGAAGAGCTCCAATTGATACGATATTAAAGCTCTGCCATCTATGGTGATTAGGGCTTTCGTTTTCGCCAACCCAAGCCTCGATCCTGTGCCCGCGCAACTTATAACAACTGATTTAGTAGCCGGCATAGCGCCTCCTCTGAAAAAATCAAATAATTCGCCGCAGATAACACACTTTTAGCTGGTTTGTGCGTTAATCCTGAAGCGATTGAGATATCAGCTCTTCTCATGGCTTCAAAATCATTATTTCCATCACCTATGAAAACTACTTTCTCTCCATTGTTCTTATACATATCTACAATGTTTTCTTTTTTTAATATATATGTCAATTTTTCAACGCCATTGTCCCTGACCTGCCCATCGGAACAGTAGTAGAGGCATCCCACTTTCTCCATTAATTTATCTATCCAAAAACCAAGATTTCCAGTTGCGACAACGCAATTATCTCTGTGTTCTCTGATGAATTCAACAACCTTCGAATAAACCGGAACAGTGGAAAAAAGATCAGAAATCTGATCTATTGGCAACTTACCTAGAATATTAACTCTTCTTATGAAACTCTCTATAAACGGCATATTACCATACATCGTCTCCTCGGTAAGAGACGCAATCTGCGCGGTAACCCCAAAATGCATGGCGATTAGCGGCAGTGTTTCTTCGGAAGTTACAGTCCCATCTAAATCAAATACAAACCTAGTCATGTCTTAACACTTTAATTAAGTACTCAAGAATTGTTTTCCCAACATTTGGATAATTAATCTTTAGTACGTCATTCATAAACTTGATTCTCTCATCTTTCAAGCTATCATTCCCCTTTATAACAATATCATTAATGAAATGCAAAATATCATTTTCATTAAATGCATGGTAGCAATTTTCCAAACACTTTTGTCCCGTATCTCCCAACATTGCTTCGATTTGTTCCACATTTTTCAACATGTAGCACGCCGGACGTTCCGTAAAAAGGTATTCGGCTAAAAAAGATCCGCAATCATGTATAATTGCATCGCTATTTGCAAATAAATCGAAGTACGGACCAGTGCCTCTGTATATAACATTATCAAAAGATTTTAATTTCGACAGGTAATTATCTACCTTTTCTGTACCCCAAAATTCATCTTTACGTAAAGTCTTAAACAATAAAGGATGAGGTTTAAAAACAAAATTTATATCCGGATATAGATTCGGTAATTCTAAAAAAAAGTCAGAATATCTCAAAAATTCTGACAAAAAAATCAAAGTATTAGGCACTATAGAGTGGTGTGGTGCTAAAATTATAGTTTTTCTTGTTCTTTGTTCAATTTTTTCTCCGGCAAGATAATCCATCTTGCAATAGCCGGTAACAACTGCATTCTTCCCATTGATTATCTGATATTTTTTCAAATCTTCCAAGATACTCTCGGTTTCAATAAAAATTCTCCAGAAATAACTGTATTCTTGCAGTGCAAAAACAGTCCTTGAATATTTTGTTAACATATATCCATAATTTATATAAAACAACAAAATGTCTTTTTTTCTCAAATAATTAATAGAAAAAAATTCATGTGCCATGCAATCATAGGGATTATCAAAGTAGGCCATATCCATATCGTCGGAAAAATCAGTAAAATTTCCAGTCAATGGATCATACCCTTTCCTTACGTCTGAATACTGTTTTGATAAACTTTCGTAGGAGTCATTAAATGTTTGCAACATTTCAGAACGCGCCACATCCGGCATTACTACGATAAAAGGATCAAAAAAGTCATTCGACAGCATCTCCTCGTACAGTGATCTCGCTGAAAAAACAGAATCGAAAATCACCAAAAACCCCACCCTAACTTTTTCTTTTCTTTCGACTTTTTTTCTCAGATTGATTAACACTTTGTTGTAATGTCGTTCTTGCTTTACGCATCTTTTATATTCATCGAATTTGCCTAGGCACTTATTTTTTATTCGTTTCCGCAATTCCCCCTTAAACAATATTTTTATAAAAAAATTAGCGACACACTTAAACGCCATACTGCATCCGCAAAACTGCGGCAATTGAAAAGACATAAAACACCAATCTAATCGCTGGATTTCGCAATCTGCGGAGTTATTTTCTTAGGTAAAGTCGAATTAATTTCAATAATTCTCACGCTGCCAGGATTTGTTATCCTGAGCAAATTAACGTGCAGTAGTCCATTGTCGAAATCAGCATCCTTTACTTCAACGCCATCCGCCAAAATAAAGGTTTTCACGAACTGACGAGTTGCAATTCCCCTATATATATACACGGAATGGGCGTCAGCTTCCTGCTTTCCACGGATAGTAAGCTGATTATTCGACATCGAAATTTTTATGTTTTCCTTCTTAAATCCTGCCAAAGCAAGCGTAATCCTAAACCCATTCTCACCAATTTGCTCAATGTTATAGGGAGGGTACGAATCATCCTGAATTTTTGAAAGAGAGTCAATCAATCTTTCAAAGTGCTCAAATCCCAAAAACAAAGGACTACTAAACAATGAAACTCTATCATCCACGCCAACACCTTCCCACAAACAGCACCCAGTACCCTGAAGTCTGCTTGCAGCATACCACTAAGTTGTTAAGTCGTGCAACTATTTATTAAATCAATGTTGTATCGAGTTCATGGCTTTTTCCTAGAGGCATGTATATATCGCCATTCGCTTGCTAAAGCAAAAAATTAATGATTGATTGCTTATCTAGGAAAAAGCCCTAAACTTAATGTCGACGTAATCTGCGCAGCACACTCTCCACCGATTATCACATTACACCAAAATAGTAAAATTTTTGTTATTTTTTGAAATTATTTCTCATTCCTCTCAAAAAAACAACACTTTTTTAACATATTTTTTATAAAATGGTAGCCGGTGGAAGATGTGCCGCGCCAATTGGATTAACAATAAATTAATAAATTGGATTAATGACAAATTAATAAAGTAGCAAAGTAATAAAGCAATTAATGTCTTTCTGAAATTTCAGATTAAAAATCAGATTAAAAAAAGGATCTGATTTTAATAAAATATTACCGTATTGTTAACTTGATGTCAGGGCTTTTTCCTAGAGGATCTCTTAAACATTAATTTTTTGCTTTAACAAGCGAATGGCGGTATATACATGTCTCTAGGAAAAAGCCCTGGTATCGAGCTTCTATCGTGCCCCAACATAAATTGCGCGGTATTTTTCAAGTTCCTCCCTGAATTTTGTACTTTCTTTTGCATCTATCTTGTAATTAAATTTTGAGGATCGAACAGGTTCTTCTTTCGCAGCAGAGTTTTTTGGTGCATGTTTTTGTTCAACTATCGCTGCATTTTTTTTTCCGTCCACAATTTTATTAGCCACCAGCTGCGTTGATTCATCCAGTATATTCAAGTCAGAAGCTATTTCTTTTTCAACATTAGCGTCGCAGATACCAGATCTGTCGCGCAAGACATTTTTTATGTCTGAGGCGGAAGAACTCTCGGAAGCTTCAGGAGCTTTTGCAACAAGTCTACTATTACTGGATGTTAATATCTTCGCAGATTCGTTAAGCAACGCTCCATTATCAGCTATCTTTGTGATAGGTTGCGACTCTATCTTTATGCTGCCCTGCTGAATCTGGGATTTGTCAACAATTGGCTCTACAACAACCACCTGTTCAACTTTGCAGTTGACTTTTTTTTCATCAACGCTAGCTATTGCATCTTTCCACGCATTATCCTCTTTTTTATTCTTTTTTGATCCATTTTTCCCTCTTTTTCGCTTGGATGATATCCCTCCAGATACTATTTGCTCTTTAGTTTGCTCTTTAGAATGAATTATCTTTTTTTTCTGCTCCTTGGAAACAATTAATTCTTTTTTTTGCCTACGCTTTTTTTTATTACTATCGTCATATTCACGCTGTTCTAGCCGTTGTTTTTTGTTACGGTTTCGTTCAGCTGCGATTAGATCAAAACAAATAAGAATCGTTCCGCCAAAAATCCCTACACATAATGCTACCAATATTTTTTTCATAGCAACTCTCCCTAAACACACCACTGTACAACTCTGTTTCCATCAAGCACTAGATACTTCCTCCAAGGAAAATTCTACGGAGGCAATACCACTTAAGCAAAAACTCGTTTTCATTTAACTTTCGTATCCTCACAATTCTTAATTATTCATTTTACTTATTTTTTCTTCTTCTTTTTATCCTTCTTACTCTTTTTCTTTTTTTTATCCTTTTTAACTTCATCTGTTTTCGGTGGCTGATCAGCTGCATTTTCCACTACTTCATTACTTTGGTTCTGGTCAGCTGCGTTCTCCCCTCCCCCATTACCTGAGTTCTGATTCGCTCGCACCAAATTATCTACCGATTCCACAATGTCATTTACTTGTTTTGCCAGTTTTTTCGCTTTTTTCTGTAATTTCAATAGTTCATTACTATCTACTCCAATATTTCCTGCACTTGAACCTTGCTCTACATCACGTTCATCCTTACTTAAACGCCCGTACGTTTCATTTGGTTGAATAAACGTAACTCCGAGAGATCCAACACATAACATCATTAATATCTTCTTCATTTTCGTATTCCTTATAAGCTACGTTGCATTATCTAATAAAAAAAGTTAATATTTAGTTTATAAAATAAAAGTTTTTTTCACTACTTGAACATCTTTCATTTTTTTAATCCGTTGTCAGAATTTTTGCCAAATTGTTGAATAGACCTATTGCAAAAGCAACCATAATCTTCTCAGATTCAGACGCAAAAAATGCATCCAGCAGCAGCTCCAACAATTTATCTTTTTCAAGAAAGCGCATTTAAAAAAAAATACCGCCACTTTAATAATTAAGTGCAACAAGACATGCCTTCCATGCGCAGCAACGCTTTTATAAATGCCATACACTGAATTTCGAGCAATTTTCCGGGAAACCGTTGAGGCATTCACGCCAATTTTTGCAGCAATTCAGCGACACAACATCCATATTGACAATTGAGCTTCAATACCGCATCTTTAGACCTGGGTCATGTGATGATAGATGCTTTTTAGCAGTGTTAAGCCCCTTTTTGTTTATTACAGAGTTGAATCGAAGTTAACTTCTTCACGTGACCTTTTCAAATAAAATCTTGCTCAACTGCAAGTATGTAAATGCTTAAATGTTAGCTAGTACCATTTGTGCACTCAGCTCTTGAATTGGCTTGATACACCCAATTCTACATGAGAAACAGGATTTCGATACTGCAGCAGCTAAAACTCTCAGGCAGCTCTATCCTGGTTCTCATCTTGAACGAGTATAGCTACCCTACTTTTTATTTTTTTTCTTCTTATTTTTTTTATTGTTCTTTTTCTTTCTTTTCTTATCTACTTTCTCCACTTTTTTTTCTTCATCATCCCCATCTTCTAATTTCGATACTTTATTATTTTTTCCTTCAGTATTTTCTACGTTTTGATCTTGATTTTCCTCATCTGCATCGCTATTTTTTGCTGCTTTCTTTTTCTTCTCTTCTGCCTTCTTTCTTTTTTTCTCTTCTTTCTTTTTCCTCTTTTCTTCTTTTTTCTTTCTCTTCTCTTCTTTCCTCTTTTCCTCTTCTGATGCCGATGCTTCACTATTTTCTTCAGTATCTACATTTGAACTCTGCTCTTCTCCATCATGTTCAGATTCAGCATTTGCATTCGAATCATGTTCCACATCACGTTCATCCCTACTTAAGCGCCCGTACGTTTCACTCGGCTGAATAAATACAACTCCGAGAGATCCAATACATAATATCATTAATATCTTCTTCATTTTCGTATTCCTTATAACCTACTCCACGATTATCCAATCAAAAAGTTAATATTTAGTTTATAAAACAAAAAAACAAAAGTTTTTTTTATCATTTAAGTATCTTTTCTTTCCTCTTCTTATCCCACCAATCGACACGTTTCTTGACCTCTCGTTCGAAGCCACGTTCCACAGGATGATAGAATTTTTTTCTAGAAAGTTCGTCTGGAAAAAAATTATCACCGGAAAATGCGTTTTCCGCATCGTGATCGTAGACGTATCCTTCGCCGTATTTCATCTCCTTCATCAATTTTGTTGGAGCGTTGCGAATTTTTTTGGGCGGTGGAAGAGATCCATAAAATTCTGAACATTTTTTGGACTGATTGTAGGCAACATATCCAGCATTTGATTTTGGAGCGGTTGCCATATATATGACTGCGTTTGAAATCGCCAACTCCCCCTCGGGGGATCCGAGCATTGTGTACGCCTGATGGGCCGCAATGGCCTGCAGTAGAGCGTTTGGATCAGCCAACCCGATATCTTCGCTGGCAAATCTAATGAGGCGCCTAATTATGTACAGCGGATTTTCTCCGGCCGTTAGCATTCTATTCGCCCAGTACAAAGCAGCATCCACATCTGATCCTCTCAGAGATTTGTGAAGCGCACTTATCAAATTGTAATGCTCTTCCTGCGATTTATCATAAACAATAGCTCTCTTCGGAGCGATTTTTTGCAATCCATCTACAGTTAATTTTTCTTTTACATGGAGCAAAAGCAACTCCTCCGCTCTGTTCAGCAAATACCGACCATCGCCGTCCGACATCAGACATAGATGCTGCCGGGCTTCTGCCGTCAGCGGCAATTCCTTCTGCATAAAATTTTCGGCACGCTGCAAAATTTTTTCCAGATCCTCCAGCTGCAGCCTATTAAACGTAATTACTTTGCAGCGAGACAACAAAGCTGGCCTCAGTTCAAAAGATGGATTTTCCGTTGTTGTTCCAATCAAAATCAATGAACCATTCTCGAGATGCGGCAAAAAAATGTCCTGCTGACTCTTATTTAGGTGATGAATTTCATCGATAAGAAGTATCACCTTTTGGGAAGGATCTCCTGACAGTCCATCAAAAATCGACTTGAATTTCGCTGTTGCGTGCATAACCGCCGAAGTTTCCTCAAATTTTAGATTACTTTTGAAAGCTAGAATCTTAGCAAACGACGTTTTTCCGGATCCAGGAGGCCCCCACAATATCAACGATTGCAAATTTTCAAAGGACAAAACCTGGTTTCCAACCGGTTGGCCAATGAGCTCATCCAGCTCTCTTGGACGAATTCTGTCCGCTAACGGCGGAACTTGCTCAAATAACTGCATTCTACAACACCTTTATACACAATAATACGAACTAGTTCGCCAAACTTTACCAGAATCATGTTCAAAAAACACGATATCTGCAATGAAAGCGCGCGGCGGAGAGTATCCAAAGCTAGACAAAATGATCCCCAGATGCATTGTTGAAAGTAATTGTTCTGCAACATTTGAACACATGCGTGCAGTTTTAATATTAGCTAAAATTTTAGTTTTACTGAAATTCATATATTTTTTCTCCTATTTTTAATGATTTATTTTTTCAAAAGCGGCGCACTCAGCGCCATCCGACCGAATTTTCTCAATCTTCGTATATTCTATAATAATTCTTCAAAAAAGTCAAGCTTTTTTTGGTCTAGATAAATTTTTACAAACATTAGATTTAAAGAATACTGTTATTACAGCAGATGCAGCCCATTGTCAAAAAAAACTTTAAATCGATTACTAATGCCGAACAGATTTACGCACTAAAAATTTTTTACTTGAAAATAGTGTTTATGTGTGGCATACAAACTGTGTCGGGGTCATAGCTCAGCTGGTAGAGCGCTACAATGGCATTGTAGAGGTCTGGGGTTCGACTCCCCATGGCTCCACCATATTATTTGGCAAGTTTGGGGATTTGTAGGTTGTCCTGTATGGATAATCGCCGTGAAATATCGCTGCGACAGAGGCTATTGCCAACTTAAGACTGGCATAAATCGACAAAATTATCTTTTGTCTAAATTCTTCAAAGTGTAAATTTTCTCTCGGAATCTCCCAAAATTCTCCAAACAAGGGGAACCGGAGATTTTTCTCCAAACGCCTGAAGCTGAGAGCGAATCCGGAAAATGGGTGAGATTGCATTGCAGAAGTTCGACCAAATCGACCGGAGTAGCGGTGATTTCGTGGGAGAACTTGTGTTTTTCTCTGGACCTCTGAAAGGGTTTTGGCTGAGGTATTAAGATGTACGAACCATGTACAAAAATCAGTAGATGAAACTGGTTAGCGGCAAAATTTTTCCTTTAAAAAAACTCTCAGAAAATAGAGTTTATAGAGTCGCCTAATTTACTAGAATTAATGGCTTAAAATTTTAGTTGAGTACCTTTTTCAGTTGTATTACAATAAAGACTGTCTGAAAGTTTTTGATAAAGGAGATGGATATGAAGAAGTTTTTTTTTGCGATAGGATGTTCTTTCTGTGTTTTTATGATTCAGACTTGCGATGGTATGAAAAGTGATCTTATAGTGAGCGCTGATTTTGATGACTCACATTCAAAGTGTGCAATGTGTCCAGTTGTAGATAATCCGATTCAGATTAAAACAGTCAATCCATTTGCGCAAAACGACCCTGAAAATGCCGACTTGTTGGATATAGAAGATGACTCTCAGAGAGCGGAAGCGCCAAAAGTAGGAGTTGTTTCCCAAGGGACTGATAGCAGTTTACTGATTGGGGTTAATTTTGGCAATCCGGTTTTTCAAGACATGTCTGCCAAGTATTCGTTTCGGAATTTGTCGTTTTTGCGTCGTTTTTTTGTGTTAAGCAGCCGCGTTTGTATTACAGACTTGTCGCGAAAAAGTGCATTAAATCGACAAATCATAGCTTGTGTCTGTCCTCCTGTTTTTCGAGCGTTTACTAACTCGGTTATTCCAACCGGCACTATCATACTGCCAAAAACACGGATTGATGGTGTCTATGGTACTATGGTGCTACCCCCTGCGAGATTAGAGTATACTGAATGGATGCGGGTGGCATCTTGGATATACGAGATATCTTCTCCCCTGAGTGAAGTAATAATTTTGAGTCAACAAAAGAAATGGAAAGAAGCTTGTGAGGTATCTGATCAATTTTTCAAGCACAAGTTTAAAGACTTTGTTTCTGCTGAAGAATCAGCGACCAAATTGCTTGTGGATTTTCTACATTCCGTGAGTATTGGCCTAGGCATTCGTCTTTGTGAAACACAAACAGAATACGATTGTCGTGTGCAACAGAAATATGGTCCCTGTTATGCTTTTTGCACCATAGATCATGTAAATGATTTGTTCGAAATCTGGAATGGGAAAGCAGAAAGTGGACGCATTAATAAAGACATATTGCAAACAGCCGCTGTTTATTTGTATGTATTACATAATTTTCAATGTAGTGGTTCTATAAATCCGCAGTATAGTACTCCGTACCAAATAGCGTTCCAAAATATGTTGCAAAACGGTGTTCCAACACGGAATTTCATTTCCTGGGCATTAAAAATGGCATCTTTGGATTCAGAAACCAAGAAAATTGCAGTAGAATGGGGCGTAAGGCCTTCTTTGTAATTGTGAGAAAAAATGGCAGGTATATTCAAAAAGTTAATAATTTCGGTGATTGTATTTTTTCAGTATTCACCGCAGTCTTGTGCAATGACAGACATGAATGTTGTAATGGCAACAGATTCTGGTTATGTTGTTCCGACATCAGTTGCTATGCATTCCGTTGTGAAAAATTGCCAAAAATCTTGCCTGTTTTTTGTGATTTTTGTCACTAGAGATGTCATAGAAAGTCCTGCGAGAGCTTTATTAGAAAGTTTTCGTGTGGAAGGGAAAATAGATGTATGTTTAGTGGATGTCAGCTCGATTGAGCAAATAGGAGATTTAAACGCAAGCTTTGAGAAAGCCAAGGCTGTGATTCCTGGCAATAAGTTGATTGCTATCAGAATGTTATTTCCTAAGATATTTGGAACAAAAAGTCTTCCAGAATTTAATAGAAATGAAAAGCTTAGAACCATGAAGCATTTTTTGTGGCTTGATTCTGATCTTATTGTTGTTAAAGATTTGTCGCCGTGGTACCTACATTTATTGACAAACTCAAGAAGCCGGCAGCAACCTATCATTAGTGCCAACCTAATGTTTATCGAAATGCAGCCTGAACTGCCGTACCAAGAAGAAATACAACGAACGTACAAGTTTTGGGGGAACGATCGTGGGTTCAATCCACAAAATTTTGTCGCTAGTGGTGGTGTCTTGTTTTGGAATCTTGAAATTGTGCCTAAATTTCGCCACATTGTTGACGCCCACACACAACCGCCAGCAAGTATAACACTAATGCAAAGAGTGGATACTTTGTTGAGTTTAAAGCATGGAACTTATGACATGCCCTTGTTTAGCACAGAGGAACAAGTTTTTGGGGAGCTTTTACCAGATCAGGCTTGTTTTTTCCCAACAACGTTCAATTGTCGTTCAGCCTACTTGCACATAGCGAATGACTTACTAATAGGATTAAATGCTTCTGCAGAAGATGCGCAATTTTTGAGAGAGATTGCTTCTGGTGAAGTATCGATTTGGCATTGGGATTATGAAAAAAAGCCTTGGGCATACTGTCCTACTACAGATTTAGCAGTGCCGGAGAGAACTTGGTGGAATTATTTTGATGAATTTTTTGGTTCGCACGAAGGATATGATAGGGAATTAATGCGATTTTTTGCATCAGTTGGGAATTCCACAATGGTGCAAAAATATATAAAGCAATGCCATGATGATTGTCGAGACGTAGCTATTCGTCACGGGCATATTGGACTAGCATCTATGCTGCAAATACAAGAAAAAGTAGTAGTAGCTCGGTATATGGAACTCTACCGTAGCGAAATTCGGTCTGGTAATCCACTGTGCTTTGCACTTTCTAAAGGTCATTTTGAGATGGTGCGACACCTCAAAACTAGTGAAAATGTCAATCAACAAGATAATACTGGAACAAGAACTCCTCTCCTTCTCGCCATAGAGAAGTATCACCTTCCTACGGTGCAGTACCTTTTAGAACATGGAGCTGATATTAGAAGCAGTTGTTTACGTGGTGTAACTCCTATCCATTTGGCCTCAAAAATTGGCTATCTGCCAGTGATGCAGTATTTGATATGTAAAGGTGCAAACGTTAATGAATGTATTGGAAGAGATACGACTCCGCTCCGGTTAGCCACATCTCTTCCTATTGTACAATGTCTTGTGGCATATGATGCTAAGATAACAAATGCAGATGATTACAGCAGCGACATAAAGCAATTTTTTCTAAGTATGCGGAAATTCAAACTTGATATTTTTTCTGCCATCAAAGGTGGTGATCTAGATTACGTGCGGTATCTTGTAGCGTATAAAGGAGTTAACCCAAATATGTCGGATGGTCAAGGAAATACTCCTCTAATGCGAGCGTGTCAATGTGGTCACTTCGGCATGGTACGGTATCTTGTGGAAGGATGTAACGCTAGTATAACAGCAAGCAGTAGTACCGGAGTGACATCGTTGCATTATGCTGCGGCAGGTGGGAACCTCGATGTTGTGAAATATCTTGTGGAGAAAGGAGCAGAAGTTACCAAAACTAGTACTGGAAATAAACCGTTACATAATGCAGCATTATATGGGCATTTTTCTGTAGTTAAATACTTTGTCGAAGAACATTGTGCTGATATAAATGAAAAAGGTAAAGGGGATAAGACTCCTCTAGAAATGGTCGACCCTAAAAAACATCCTTCTGTGGCTCAATATCTCAGTGAGAGATTGATAAAGAAACCATAGACAGAACGTTGCTGGCTATAAGGTATCAATTGAAACTGCAATAAAATCGAAGCCTCGATGGTAGATTCTACGAGGACGCTGCTTTTACTGCCTAGTGGTTTAAACGGCTTCTTACTCACGGCCATTTCATAAATTTTTAATAATCACTAAAATCACCGATGAGGCATTGCTAATTTCAGAATGAAGAAATCCCGTAAGATACAGACATCGACACACATAACAACCGACAAAGATCCCGACCACCGTTTTTCATCATCTTTCAAGCATCGTCTCACATCTCTACAGCTACTACCAGGATCAGGTTAGCAAATATAAGTCACGGAAGCAAGTGTATTTTAAGAAAAAATTAATTATTATTATTGTCGTATATTTTTCCAAATTTGATGTGAAATATTTTTACTTTTTCTGTTGTTTTTTTATTGCATTGGAATCTAATCAATGAAATAATACTATCCTTCCGTTGCAAAAACAGTCTTGCTGCAACCTAAAATAAGTGCTTATGGCACCTCAGGACTGTACTCTGCCTCGAGCTACTTCTCTTCCTTCTTAATCACAAGTTTGCTGATTCCGAAGTAGGCGAGGCAGATTTCTATTATGCGATCCACTTCATCGGGCGTGTATATCATTGCAATAGCGGCAATAATTGCGATAATTCCCTTTGTTTTCTCGCTTGTAACAATGTCTTTTATTGTCATTTTATGTTTCCTCCTAGTTTAACAATAAGCTCTACGCAGCCATCCTTCGATGAACTTTTTCTGAGACGGGTTCAGGTTTGCGATAAGTCGATAATGCCCTGCAGACTCTGATTTTAGAGCGGAGAGCAGGTCTGTCGGATCGGCTTCATTTATGGCTTTTAGCGTGATTGGTCCGATGATTCCATCCTCAACTACTTGCGTTCCGGCTGCCCGCAATGCTCTCTGTATAAGCTTATTCGCCTGGTTAATTCCAATATTTACGCCTAGATCGAACAGCTTTATCGCGATGTTTTTGTCTTCGATTTGCTCGTATTTTCCCTTCTGCCAGAAGTCGCGGAAGTAGATTTCCTTGGCCTGGTCTAATGTCAGATTTTTTATGTCCAGATGCGGATAACTTCGCTTAGAGATGCCAAAGTTCGTTTCACCTCCGGGATCAGCGGGATCATTGACGTATCCGCCCTCATGTTTCAGCACATATTCGAAAGCTTTTGAAAATTTAGCATTGTACATTTTTCCTCCTATAATAAACTTGTACATTCGACTGATGTCACGAACCCGCTCGCACTCAGCGTATGTTCGACTCTTGAAATGATCCAATCTGCTGGGATTTTCGGGCTTAATCTTGTGAAAACAATTGGAGATTCAGCGAAAAAGTCTGGACGGCCTCTGGTTGTGAAGCGGAATGTTTTGTTGGATTTCACGACGCGTTTGAATTTAGCGTTTGCCGCTGCTAGGGCTGATTTTTCAGACGAGAACACCTCATCAAGCTCAACTTCCGGGTCTCCGGAACCGGCTTTGACCATGTGATATTCGCCGTTTTCCTTGTCGTACCAGTTAGCAAACACGGTTCCGACCGCTCCGCCGGATTCGGTTTCTTTGAAGGAGCAGGAATACTCGCCGAGCTCTGATACATCAACGTTTTTTGTGGGCAGATTCTTTCCGGAAGTCGATTTCGCGCTCATATCGTTGGCGAAAACCAGATGCCCGTCTGAAGGCTTTGCGACTGCTCCGACCTTCTGGGACAAGCGAGTCATGTAGTTCATGTCACTCTCGGCGAACTGCGGAAAATCCTCCAACTCCAGGCCTTCCAGATCTCCGGAAACAGCCGCGTCCAGATCAAATTCGTTTGCCATTTCCGTGAGAAGATCGTCCATAGATCCTTCATGGCTTTTGCTTTTCTTGGATCGCATGGCTTTGCTGGCAGCATTGGCTTTGATTTTGAGGGTCTTGCGGGCTCCATCGATGTCAATTTCCTTGACGTAGTAGGAACCGATTTTTGTGAGCTCACCGCCTTTGTAGC
>JAISZX010000082.1 GCA_031284365.1 Holosporaceae bacterium | reverse complement strand
CCAAAATTACAAAAAAAATACCGGATGCAAAACTGCGGTTTCAAATATTATGCTTGATAATTTGGTGAATTTCGAAAAATTGCTAAAGCTTATTAAATATGAAAATTGAATTCCGTGGCTCTTACCATAATTTGTGTGGTTTCGAAAGAGGTCTATTATGTTTCGTCATTTCAACCAATCTCATCACTGCTTTATCCAGGCTCACGAAAGGATCAAATCCGTCTATCAATTCTTTTTTGTAAAAGTCAAAATACCTATCCGCCATGTCTCCTCGTGAGACACCGAAGGTTAATGCCGTCAGATCATTAGTACCAAACGAAACAAAATCTACCATATCCCTTAATTTATCAGATAGTAGAGCTATTCGTGGAGTTTCCACCATTATCCCAAATAAAAACGTAAATCTTTTTTTATAAGATGGTGCCATTTTACCAAACACTTTATCATAAGTCTCAAAAACTACTACCTTTACTTTATCGATTTCTTCAATGAAACTAATCATCGGTACGCATATTTTCAGAGTTATACTTCCGTCGTTGTTTTTCAGATATTCCTTAGCAGCACTAAACATAGCATGACACTGTAATCTGATAATGTTCGGGCGACGAATCAGCAGACGCGCTCCCCTAAACCCAAGCATCGGGTTTTGTTCTTTAACTTCTTTAATCAATGACTTTGCTTGATTTGAATCAATTCCCAAGCTGTTCGCAAAGCCAGCCTCTTCTTCCGGATTTTTCGGCAAAAATTCATGTGGAGGCGGATCCAGTAATCGCACAGTTACAGGTGCTCCGTTGCTCAGTTTAAACAGCTCCAAAAAATCCGACAACTGAGCTAGCATCAAACTTTTGAAATCTTTTTCGTGGAAATCACATGAATGAGTGAAAAGCAATTTGCGAAAAAGCTGTAATCGATGCGGTGAGAAAAACATGTGTTCTGTTCTGACATCTATGCCGTCGGCAGTATATCTATACGCTTCCATTACTTCCCTTGGTAAATCAGCATTAGCATATACTTTCATTTTATTAACTTTGTTCAGCAAAGACATAAACTCCTTAAATTCAGGGAAATCTTTCGGTACGATAATTTCCGGACTTCCATGATAAATGCATCCGTTTGTCCCGTCTATTGTAATATAATCTCCTTCCTTAATTTCTTTTCCTGCAATTAACAATTTATTTTTAGATAATATTCCTTTTGTCATAGTTACACAAGGCTTACTCATCACCCTAATAACAATCGAAGCATGCGATGTCGGGTCTTCCTCCAATAGCCATATTCCGCTTATACGAGACATCTGCCCCAAATCACTTCCATTCATATTAGTTTTCACTAAAACAACCGGATCAGAAAATTTTTTGATTGAATCAACTGAAAAACAAGCCCTACCACTTGCTACCCCACTAAAAATCGATACTCCATCTACTATTTTTATTTCACTGCCAGTCAATTTTAACGAAGAAAAAATTAGCAAAGACAAGTCATGTACAGAAATTTGCTCAATTAGCTGCTCTATTTTGAGATTGCCATTATTATATTTTTGAAGTAGATAGAGTAGCTTACTTTTGGATTGTTCAAATGTTTGTACATTATTGGTGGAAGTCGCTGCAACGGCTTCTCGGTTGACGTATAAAGGGGCATTCTCAAACAAAAACACCGCTAATAAAAACAAAAACACTATATGCATATTTTATTTACTCCCAGATTTTCTTTATTTTTTTCTTTTCCCATCTAAAAGACAAAAATCTCCCTCAATATTACATCCGCCGCAAGATGAACATCCTAGGTTTACAATTTGATCCAAAGAGCTCTCTTTTAATGCTGTTGATAGCTCTTTGCATATTTCATAGTACTCAATATAACAAGGTCTTTTTTTAAACTGAAAAATCGCGCCAATCACTGGTTTGAAAGGAATAACATTAGGGCGAACTCCCAAATTAATTAACCATAAAAGGCCATCTAAAGTATTTTGATAAGTATCCAACCCGAATAGTATAGCCGAACTAACTTGTCCGTTTCCTAAATTATCTATGACATATCTCCAAGCGTTTTCATACTGAGATGTTGGAATCTTTCCCTTTCCGGGAATAACTTTATTTCTTACTTCATGATCAAAACATTCGTAATTAATACTGAAACTATCTACTCCAGCTTTGAACAGATCATGTAAGCACCTTGCATCCTCAGGTGGGGCACATTCCACTTGCACGGGAACCTTATTGCCAGGAAAATTACGTGTAATTGAATCATTTATTTGACTTACAATTGGAATATAGCAAAAACATCCCCGATCTGGAGAACTGGTATTACCATTTGTTAATGTTATGGTGATATTGTTATTTTCATTAAAGGCTTCGCAAGCAACTTCTGAAAAATCCGAGATATTAAATGTTTTTTTACTGCCAAAATATCCGCAAAATCTGCATTGTTCTCCTTTTTGAAAAAAACAACATGTATCCCCCAATGAACCCATCATTATTCTCTCCCTCGAAAAGAAAGATTTCTCCCATAGAAACCGATAAAGAAGTCCGTTTGGAGTACCATTTAGGAACATCAATTAAAGATACAACTTTGACAAAAACATCGTTAATGTAAATTCCCCAACAATTTTTTCCAACCTTTTTTAGCTCAATCGGAGACAGCTCATCTTCAATAGAAGGCTGGGAAAAGCCGGCATTTACAATGAGGCTATCTATTCTAAAGTGGATACCGACGTTCCCGGTCCTTTTAACGGAAGACGGATTAAACGCATCTAACAATTCCTTGGAATAGGCATTCTGTTTCAACCCACAACATAAAACAGCAGACTTAAGCAAAAGCGAATCTTCTCTAAGTCTGTCTAAATCAAAAAAATCTTTACTCATAATCAATTACCGAAAGCTACATATCCAAGCATTCTCTTTTACACTTTGTCTTAAATTTTTGCTAATTTTATAATGTTTTTGGGAGATCCGCCACAACCGCCGAATAAATGCTCAACTTTCTCATATTCGTTTATTGATTCAAAATTCTTCTCGAAAAGATCCGTTTTATTTTTTTTTACTTTTTCAAAAATTTCATCAATAGAGCATTCCCTTATTGTAGCAATCTCTTTCATTTTTGCTTCTTTAAGCATGAACCATTTACAATTTAAGCCTGTTTCAGAATCCACCGTACAATTTCCAAGATGATCTATATGTAACCCTGTTAATATAACCGGACACATTGGTCTGCAATAACTTCCTCCCCATAACTTATCCATTTTTAATTTCAAGTTCTTTATTTTTTCCCCAATATCCAGTTCTCCGAATCGTTTTTCACAAACAGCAACCCCTGCTTGTTCAAGTTCGCCTATTGATGGAAAAATATCATGCTGCATGGCAAACACGAAAACATCCTCTATGTCATCAATATTTAAATTAGTTGGAACAATAGAGAATGCCAGTCTGGTATTGTCACCGTCCAATCTCTTGCCGTATCCCGCCTGCAGCAAATAATCCAAACCGCGATACACTCCAGATGCTGCTCCTTTGATTCCCAATATTTTATCAAAACGCTCCTCATCAAAAGTATCAAGTTTTAATATTAAACCTCTTTCGAAACCACACAAATTATGGTAAGAGATTAGGACTTATTGTAGTAAGGAGAGGTGAGAGTTGAAGTTTGAAGGGATAAAAAGTCTGTCTGATGAGGAATTTCGGAGGCTGACGGGAGTGAAGAAAGCGACGTTTGAGAAAATGGTA
>JAISZX010000085.1 GCA_031284365.1 Holosporaceae bacterium | reverse complement strand
TCAGCCTCCGAAATTCCTCATCAGACAGACATTTTATCCCTTCAAACTTCAACTCACACCTCTCCTTACTACAATAAGTCCTAATCTCTTACCATAATTTGTGTGGTTTCGAAAGAGGTCTATTCCAAACATTAATATAGCAAACAAATCCCAGCAGTCATTGCTCCAACTCCATAGATTAATAACGCGTAAGATAAGAAAAAACCGCCAACTATACCACATCCCCCCACACACACAAAACCAACCCCAGGCAATTTGCTACATGTGCTTTTTTCTTTATCCTCATTGTATGTTAACTGAAACATATTCTCAGGTTCCAATTGTAGAGCAGATACTTCACCAATTTCATTTAACAGCGGCTTTTCAAGAGACAAGCCCTGCTGGAGATCTAAGGAAAAACCTGAGAAAAACACACCAACCATGCACAAAAGCATACAAAAACATTTACTCATAGTAGTACTCACTCCTTTCTATATACACCAAAAGTATACTAATGCCAAAACGGTATTATGTCTAGTGCCGCTAATAACGCGAACTATAGATTAGCTAATGCATAGTTAATAGAGGTAAGATAGGCGAAACGGAAGGTTTTTTCTCAGTAAGTTGATAGGCAACAACAGTTGACAGAATGTGCGTAAGGAAATTTTTATGAGATCTGTATCTCGAATGTTCGAGCATCATAGTATTTTTCAAATATCCAAAAACCGTTTCAATAACAGATCTTTTTCTTAGTAGAATTTTTTTCCGTATCGGCATTAAAATGTTTTTCATGCCTTTTTTTGAGACATCTAACTTAGTAGTTGATTTTTGTGTTGTTTAAGTGTTAAGATCTCCCTTGAGAAGTAGAAAATGTAGATATTGTGGACAGTTGTAAAAAATGCGGATGTTGTAAATTAGCAAAATACGGCAAAACGAGACACGGCAACCAGAGGTTTAAATGCACAGATTGCCAAAAAGTAATGAATGCTCCGACACAAAGGGGCAAAAGTGTGGCTCAAAAATCTTTAGCAATCGTGCTTTATTCGATGTTTGCCGCAAGTTTCAGGGGGGGATAGGACGTTTTTTAAAAGTCAGCGATGTTGCCGTGTATAAGTGGATCAAAAAATATGCGGAATCCTTAGAAAGGCCTAAAATTCCAATGCCTTCCGAAACGGTTACAATCGTTTTGGACGAAATGTGGCATTTTGTCAACGGAAAACCGAATAAAGTCTGGATTTGGAAGGCGTATGATCCTGTAAAAAAACAGACTTTTGCCTGGAAAATCGGAAAAAGAAACAAAGAAACGTTAAAGGAGTTTTTAGCAGAAATCGGCGTGGAAGAGCGCGATTTTGTGACTGATGACTACGAGGCTTATCATCAATTGATACCCGAGGCTCGGCTGCGTACAGGAAAAGATTTGACTTATCCGATAGGGCAAGATAACAGCAACACAAGACACTACGTCGGCAGGTTTAAAAGACGCGCAAAAACAACCTCAAGATGCATCAAAATGGTGGATCTTTCCCTACTTATTCTTTATCATTTTCAACATGGAAACCTTTTAGAATCTATGCAATCCAATATCCTTCAACTACTAAGTTAAATGTCTCCTTTTTTTAGCCCTGCAATCAATTTTATTCCTTTTTCGCGGAGTCTTGCGAACATATCTTTCGATATATATCCTTTGTCGCCGAAGACAAGTCCTTGAAAAAAGGATAGTAAATCCTCTACAGGTTTTCTGTCGTTCACATTTCCCGGAGTTAACACAGCATTTATAATTTCTCCTTTTTCGTCAATAACAAGGTGGAGTTTAAATCCAAAAAACCAACCTACAGTTGATTTTCCTCTCTCCGCAATTCCTTTAAAAACCTTATGATTGAAAATCCTTTTGTTGTTGCAAACTCTGACAGGAGTTGAATCTACAAAGGCTAAGTTGCTGTCATTCCTGCGGAGACACATAAAAAGAGCAGTCAGAACAGGCACAACCCTTGGTTTTAACGCAAGAAATCTTTCATAACTTGGCATGCCGGGAAATTCAGCACGATATTTTTCTCTGCAATGCAAGTAAAAACGTTTGAAATTTTTCATGTAAGATGTTTGAAACATAAGCAAAATCGTTATAATTTTGCTACTTGTCAGACCCGGAACTCGAGTAGGCTTTCGGGAATTTTGCGACAGACGATACTTTGCTGTTTCAACATCAAATGCCTTACAAAAATCATCTGCAAAACAAAATAACTCTGTGATATCATGATTCATGGTTAGATCTTTCTTTTAATTCGTTGAAAGTCTAGCCTGTTTCCTCTGCTTTTTTAACTGAAATCTAATACGTAGTTCGCGTTAATAAAAAGCATCGAAATCATGGACGACGGCATCAAAATTAATCTCAACCTTGAGGACTTCGACGGGTTTCTTATTGAACTGGCTGCATAAAATGGGAAAAGTAAAAAGAATAACAAAAGAAAAATAACATGAACCGAGAAGTATTCATTCCAATCAAAATCAGCACACGCAAAGGTCGCAGAGCAGTGGCTCAAAAACCTAACGGAAAAGTCAGCACACCATTTTCTCGGCTTCTGATTAAATCGTATTGGTTGAAAACGCAATTGCGCAAGTATCCGGACATCACGTTTAAAGAGTTCTGCGAACTACACAAAATCTCTCCACGATACGCCCGTGCCATACTTTCCATGGACAACCTGAGCCCGAAAATCCAGCAGCTAATCATGAACGGCTACTGTCCAAACCACATCCCCATCCACGATATAACAAACAGAAAACTCCCAGCTCTCTGGAAAGAACAGGAAGCCGTGTTTGTTAGGTGATGCAATGTTGGTGAAACTTCAGTGCCAGCTGAAGAAATATCTACGCGATTAAGTGGAATAAAGTTAATTCAAAAAATTATCCTCTTTCCAGCAATTTCAGCTTTTTCTCAATTAATTTTATTATCTCGTTGATAACTTTCGGATAAAGTTGTTGATTCCAATATAATTGTTGCGCAGTGTGCTTGTACCATTTCGAAACTGCTTTAGAGACATAATCTATCTCTTTGTCCATTAATTTTTGATTAATGGAATTTTCTTCCGCGAACCTATGCCAATGTCTTCTGAAAATATCGTCAGGCTTGTATTCTCCTCCTATTTTCATAGCCATTTTTGTCGAAAGATTTGGATAAATTTCCGTAGATAACAGATCGTAGAACGGAGCAAGTGTAACGCTGTTTTTAGTAAATAAAAATGAAAAATTTTTCCCATGAGCATCCGCGTTTCCTATCAGATAATTGAATAATGCTATGCGAATACTACTTCTAGTATCTAATGCCGGCTGAGAACTGTGATTTTTAATTATCGTAAAAAGATCTTTAAAGCTTGGTCCTCCGTCTTTTTGATATTTATTTTCGGATGGAACTCCGATAGCTTGACACAAATCTTCCTGATGTAATCGAGCAACTTTGCCATTTTCTATTTTTCGATCATAGCGCTCAAGCAGCAAATATTTTTTGCGCACTGTCGTAACGTTCCCATTTGTTTTTATCAATTCAGGAAGTTGTAGCCCGTCGAAATTAGGTGTCGCGAGTTTTATTTTTCTTGCAAGGGCAAGGCAATATAATTCATTATCAACGCTGCCTTCAATGCCCGCTATTTCTGGTTTTATGATAAAAGTCGTTGGAATATCACCATGCGGAATGAAAAAATCTCCGTTTTCATATATAACCGGCAATTTTCTCTGGGATCCAGCTATTGAAAGTCGAACATCTTTTTCCCCTGCCAGTAGAGGCTTGCCGTTCAACGGTTTTAGAGCTTCAATTAATTTTTCTCCTTCCAGTAATTCATTATGTGCATTTAAAGATTTTTCTTTAGACTCCCCTATAGTAATTGCACCGGCACAATCTCCGCCTATTTCTCGCAATAAAGCAAAATCATTTTTTACTGAAACTCTCAAATTACGAGCGATTTCATTACGAATTTCCCCCTCAGGCAGTAATCCTTCAAAAAAAGGACGACATTGTTGCTCAGAAAATATTTCCTGTTGTAATGGAAGAGAAATTGAAACGGCGAATCCTTCCATAAGCCAATGGTTATCATATTGGAACGACATTCTCCCGTATTCGTTTTGCCATAACCGACCAATAACTTGATCATTGTATTTTACAACCAGCGATTTCATTTAATATCTTTTCCTTTCTTGATGGCTTGGATTTCAAGACCGACACTTTGAGCAACAAGTAAAGCTTTGTCAAATTGTACCGTTGGTTTGCCGGATTCTAAATCAACGATAAATCTGTTTCCAACGCCGCAAAGTCCCGCTAATTCCCTTTGAGATAATTTCATCTCTTTTCGATGATTTCTTATTGCACTTCCTAAATCTTTCGCTGTTCTTATCATTTTATCCGTTCCTTATCGGTAATAATACAGGCTGAAATCCCAAAAAACAATAGCAAAATTACCGATGAGGAATGAATATTTAAGGCTAGAGAAAGATTTTCACAATTGATCCGTAACAAGACTTATCTTCACCTCCATTTTGTCAAGAAAAATAAAAAGAATCTGAGTTCGTTTTTAGTGGTAACTGCTGGGTGGTCGCCATTTTTGAAGATTTGTCTGTAACACATTGAAAATGCGATGGAAACCGCAAAGAGGTCCGGAGATTTTTCCTGGTTCTTTCAGAAATGGCGTTTGACAGCGGTTTTTTTCGCTTTTTTAAACCAGCCCTCCGGCTCCTGGCGCAGAGACGATTCACTCAGAGCTGAGCCAGTGAAAAAGCTCGATACATTTCCAAAATTACGGCAAGTAATCAAGAAATGGTTGAGAGCCGGAGTGATGGAAGGAGAAGTATTTCATAAGGTACAGGCGGGAACACCGCAGGGAGGAGTA
>JAISZX010000049.1 GCA_031284365.1 Holosporaceae bacterium | reverse complement strand
TTGTCTGATGATTTGTCCATGATGCTGCAGGTTAAATCATTGATACCCAGGTAATAATTAATGCCGCCGTAGAAACGTTGTCCGTAGATGATATTACTACTGAGCAGCGGGTATCCAAGCGCTAAGTCGAAATTTTCGGAAAGTTGCCCAACTATTTTGCAGTATTTTTCAATACCTATTTCGGCGTCCGCATAAAACGGTATGCCCATAATTGACAGCAGCAGCACCGCCAATGACGGCTTTTTAAAGTTCTTTTTCATGTCATCGTCTCCTTTTTTTTCCAATACAAAGTAGCGCAGGCTCACACGGGGAATTATTTTGACTTACATTGTATCATAAGACAAATTAAAATTCCATTAATATTTCATATATTTTTACGGAAATACTCGTCCATTCAATTCCATTCAAGTGGGAATCGTTCATCGCAGCCGCGGCGCATAGCGTAATTCCACACGGCAAAAGCGGATTTATGCCTTCTCTTGATTTGGGGTGTTATATCAGCTCCATTAGAAGCTCGTAAATAAAATAGCTAAATGATCCGGCCATACTTTGAACGTAGTAAATGCTCAATCTCAATCGATAGATGTGTCGCATTTAAAACCTGAGGGAGCACTTTTGTTAAGAGGTTCCCGAAGCATTCGAATTATATCACTGGCACTAACACTATACTCATAGAGATCACTCAACCCATCACATGAATACGGATACCTAAAAGAATCGCTTCCGGATTGAAGACGATAATACATTTCGTTTACAGGATCCCGTAGTATTTCATTGTCTTTGGTGTTTGTATAACCAGTTAACTGTAACTCCTCTTCGGAAAACGTCATCCTCGGGGAAAATAAATTTTTAGTCGATGGCGCAGATTTAGTTTTTTTCATAATGAATAGCGGCAAAGAAGCAAACTCTCCCCCTATTGTATTTTTTAATTTAGAATTATCTGCAAAATCAAACGTAGGAAGTTTTTGCTTATAATGCCTATAATGATTGATCTCGTGAAACAAAGTTATATCAAATCTTATAAGATCATTCTCGTTGTAATTTAATTGCACAATGGGAGTCTGTACTTTGAAAAATGCCTTATCAAATGTCATTGTTTTTTGCTTGTGCTTCCCTAAAAAAATCGTGTGATTGCTCCAACTATCCGCCAATTTAGGAGAAAAACAATTATAGTTCCTGACGTCTCTGAGGGCTATAACTTTTTTCCCAGATGGGAGTCCTCCATATAGCATATATTTTCTCAAGGCTTCAGGGACCCTCTTGTGAATAATTTCTGCGTACTTATCCAACTCACTACTTGCTTCATTGAACTCCCCAATATCAAATAGTATGTGGTCCAATATATTTGTCTGGAGAATAACCAGTCTCTCTTCGGCTTCCGTTAACTCTATGGTATCTTTCAACAGCCTTCGGCCAACACTCGTTTCCACAATTTTATTGAGGGCTACCACCGTGTCATCTGTAAATGTATCTCCAATATTGTAAGCATTGCCTCCGTAACTATTGGAACAGGAGCACCCGATTATTACTATTTTTTCATTTGGATATTCAGATCCTGGGAATTTCGGTGCACATAGGGCAGTTTTTTTATAGCAAATAGCACCGGAAACAGCCTCAACACGTTCTTCATGTTTTTCCATATGTAATAAAGATTTGTCGGAAAGCCAACTTGACAATTCTACCGCATCAAGATTTATTATCTTTGCCAAAATCGCCACTGATGTAAAAATATTTTTAAGCCTCATGAAATATCGCTTCCAAACTTAATTTATTTTATTATGTATTGGTAAATAATGTGTAAAAATAGCAGGGAAATAAATCTATACCATGCAGAAATTAATGTTCTTCCAAAACAGCTTTACCGGTTATAAATGCCCTAGGATATCGCCCTCTTGGGAAAAAAATTTTGCCCGTATGCGCCCCAGGGCTAAAAAATGCGCCCCAGAAACTTATAAAACTGGAAAACGAACTTCTGCACCAATGGATTCCAGAATCCGCTGGATGGCAAGACAAAATACTCTAGGATATCGAAAAAATATCTCCAGATTAAATGGCAATATTTCAGCATTTCTTTGCGAAGCCAGCGTATAAATTTTTTCTATTGCCTCTCCCGGCAAATTATTGACTCTTTCACCGACTCGATACATACTAAATCCCACATCACCTGTATATGAATTTATATGAGATTAATCCACTTGTTTCGGTAGAATTCTTCGCCGTTTCATGTCGTTTTCTAGCAAAAGAGCATGGTGAATTGGGAGGTGCTGTGCCATGGGCTTTTATCAATATATTTTGGTCGGAATTGGAGGCGCGTTTGGCGCTATTTCGCGCGTTGCCGTATCGAGAATGTTGCCTGCAATGCTGCTGCTGCAGATTCCAGCTAGCATTCTAATCGTAAATGTAATTGGCGGACTACTGATTGGCGTTGCAAACGGCCTACTGCTAAATTTCGATCGGAAAATTATCGATGACCTGAAATTTCTTTGGATTTCCGGTTTTCTTGGCGGATTTACGACTTTTTCTGCGTTTACACTGGAAACTGCTCAGCTCTTAGCAAAAGAAAAGTATTGGGCGTCTTTGGTCTATGTCGTTCTGAGCGTGCTCTTGAGCTTGATTTTCTTCTGCGTTGGAACCAAATTGTGTCAGCTGGGACAGCGACAATGCTAAATCGAGGAAAAAATCATAACCATTGAAACACAGATCGTTGAACGCAAAATAATGAAAAATGATCTGACCGGGCACTCTATGGATCCTGAAACGTCCTGATAACGCTTTAGACACACCAAGATCCGAGCCGGCGTCCCAACGAAGTCGATTGCGATAAAAAAACCATTATGCAACAGTTTCTAAAAGACGCGCATATCAACTTCATCGGCACCACCATTCACGATCAGACATGATTGCCAGGCTTTTCCCAGCGATAATTTGCTGATCATACAAACCTGTCGCAAAAAATATCTGGGCACAAAAACCATCATCGCCGCCAATAACGACAGATTCAAACCAGACAATCACTGCTTAATAAACTACGGCCTTTCATAACGAAGTTCGCGAAAATGTTAGACCGCACGAAGCCTGCTATCATTTTTTTCTCATTTACCGGCTTCTGGATCAATCACATACTTGAATAGTTCCAGTTGTTTTATATCGCCCTCCTTGAGGGTATCCCAGATGGCTTGTGTAAGAACTTGCTCTAACACATTTGGCTCAAAAACTTTATTAATATCACCTTCAGTGGTTATGTGCACAGGGAAAGGATAGTTATCTTTTATCGCTTTCTCTAATACTGGACCTCCTTCAGAATTTACATCGCATCCATATTTAAATCTATAGTGGCCATACACCAGCGGTTCTTTTAGTTCATATCTTATCGCATTCTCATTGTGATAGTCTATGAATAGAAAATGTTCTGCAGATCTGCCTAGAGAATTAATTCCATTCATCACCAAAGACTCGCAGCCCATGCTGAGACCACCAATGTCGCTAGCTATTCGAGCTGATTCTCTGGCGATAAGATCTTCTACTGTATGACACCATGTGCGGGATGGATTGTTTAGATACGTTTTAATATTGTCGTTCCCATTGCACAGTAATTTAACCTTGTCTCTTATGGCTTTATTCGCTATAGGAGATATACTTTTAATAAGTTGTGTGTCTTTTAGGAGACCTCCATCATGCCCAAGAGTATAAAAGACTCTAGACGGTAATAACATCATATGATAGGTATGGCCAATCTCGTGAAATATTGTAAAAGCATGCATATTCTTGGCTATTTTTAGTAAATTTTCATCTACGCTACATCCACTTTGCAGCATGTTTAATATTGCATCGTCCACTTTTTTTAGAATATCGACTCCTTCACGTGGCTTACTTTCTTCACTATAACCAAAACAAAAACGATTCTCTGCAACAGTCTGTATATCAAAATCTACAATGTCGGGGCTATTAACAGCAGAAGTATAACCTGTATTACGCGCAATTATGTGTATCTTGTTTTCGTAGGGAGCGTAATTACTGGAAGCACTCAATGTCCTAAATTCCATAATTTCTCGATTGCCGGCAGACTTAATACAAGCCAACAACTGTAGCAAAAGAAAACTATTTATTCTTTTAAGTCCCGCATTGGTAGCTACTATTGTCTCCAAGACATCAAAGATGTACTTTTTAAAACGCTCATCGACGTCGTTTTTAAAACGCTCATCGTTGTTTTGTTTTGATGAATCAACTCCTTTGAAATCAATTTCACATTGAAAAGTCCCAAACAAATATTTTTTTGCCATTTCCCAAACGCGATCTGGATTTTTGTCATCATTACCGTCAAAAAATTGTTTTAATTCTTTTATACTACTATTGTAATTCTCCGCCTCTTGTGGCGATTGTGGTTCTTTAAATGCAATATCATTTTTTATATCGTCATAATATTTTTTTAACTTATTATACGAAACATCTATCACCGTTATATTGTTGCCATATTCTGATGCGACGCTAAAATATTTTTTTAATTGGTTCATTCGCTTTGTGTCATCTTCATCTTCAGTTATATTGTATTTGAAGCTATCACATAAATTACCTTTCAGAAAATTGTAAGCATCGCTGCACATATATTTCCCATCATCCGTAATAGATGATTTATCCGTAGGGCTGTACTCACTAATAAAATTTAATATACTTTGCGCAGGTATGTCGTCGCTCGCATCTGTGGCCATTGCGAAAAAAGATGAGCAGACACAAATAATTGTACAAAACATTCCTTTTAATGACGCTTTTTTGGTAAACATTTTAATTCCCTTCATAATAAAAAAAAAGCAAATAAAGTTACAAAATTACAGACTACAAAAAGAAAACACATGTCGACATTTCTCACATTATCCATTAAAAATAGCGTGAGTATTTGTTACTATAACAATAAAAAGTTAATAGTTTATTAGAAAATGCATTATTTTTTTCGCATATAGACAGTCCGCGTTCACAAAGGAGTCCGATACACAATTTTACGGCGTTGATAGCTTGATACCCATCGCATGAGAACGGCTTGTGCCCAGATAAACACGAACAAAACTCTAAAATGCAAAAATTTTGTCCACAAAATTGGCAGTACCATATTTAGTGATACTGATACCAGATCCCATCTCTGATTTGCCATTGCCGACTGTAATTGCAGCAATCGAGAAATTTCGCTATGTTTTCGCATCCTGGTACCACAAGCATAAACGGGGCTAGCAGCATGCTGTGGATCCAACATCATTTTGGTTGTCTCCTTTTCTCTTTCAGCGCTTTTGTCAGTATCTGTTTTGGCAAATCAGACGGCATACGGTGGTACAAGTACGGCGAAGCTATAGGAGGATCAAACGTCACGTTTGCCATAGGAGGATCCAATGTCACATTGGTTTGGCAGCCGTTTCCTACACTTTTTTCCCGGCGCAGTTGATCAACGACGATTTTTAGTTTCTGAGCGAATTTTTTCAATTGCCGCGGTTCAACAGAGTCCGAAAAACTGACGCGAATGGTGCAGCTGGGCAGTTTATTTTCCGGATCTATGGCTTCCATGACATTGGATCTTTCAGATCCCGTACAGGAACAGCCGGCGGAAAAAGAATAGTTTTTCAGACGTTCCAGAAGATCTGTTAGGAGCACTCCTTCTATTGATAGAGAAACCATGTGGGACGATTGTGCCGTATTCAGATGTATGTTCTCGATTTTCGTCAGTTCTGTTATTAGTGCCTCAAAATTTTGCTTTATTTGTTCGCGATCCCAGTGAAAATTTTTGACTGCAACGGCGAAGGCAGCGATTAATTCCGTCGGTTTGGAGCCGGGAAAGAGTTCGTCGCCGGAGCCAAACAGAATCGGCTGCAGTTGGGAAGGATCTCGCACATACAGAGCGGCAATGCCCCTGGGAGCGCCGATCTTGTGTCCGGCTATCGTTAGCAGATCGATGTGCAGAGCCACCACATCAATGTCGTATTTACAGAAAGCTTGGGCCGCATCCGTGTGAAATAAAATCCCGCATTGGTGGGCGATTTTCCCGATGGCTTTTAGGTCCTGCAGCGCACCGATTTCGCTGTTGAGCATCTGAATGGAAATCAACTTCGTGTCTTTTCGAATGCTCCGGCGCAGCTGCTCCAGATCGACGTTTCCATAGCGGTCCACGTCCAGATATGTGACCTTGTACCTGTTTTTTTCCAGATGCCTGAAGACGTTCAGCACGCTTTTGTGCTCGATCTTCGACGTAATCAAATGACAGCCGGGATTTTTATGAGCCACTCCCAGAATCGCAATGTTGTTGGCCACCGTCGCACTACTAACAAACGTGACGTTTGATCCTTTAACGCTATCGCCACCAGCTGCACCGTATGCCGACTGTGCTTGCAATGTTGAACCAGATCTGGAAGATTGTTTAACTGCCGCTCGAGCGGCATGACTCCCGAAAATGGATCCAACGTCACGTTGGTGAGTGTTTATTTTATTAGCGATAATTTTCGACGCTCGCTTTTCGATTTTTTTCAGGAGTTTCGCATGGCTATTGAGACCGGAAGAATTGCCGTCCAGCCGCGCAATCTTCAGAAATTCTTGCAATGCCTCTTCGCTTGCCGTATATGAGGACGCCTGATCCAGATAAGTCACTTCATCTTCAGTTGCAAACGCGGAAGCTGCCAAGAGGCATAGTGCGAGAAATTTTTTCATGAGACATAACCTTTAGTTCGATAGCAAAATAAAAATTGTCACCAGATGAAACCATGGCAATTGTGCAAGCACCTCTTGCACAAATCCCGTATCTGGATATTCTTCAGTAAATTTTCTCATATATATTACTTCAATTTCCAACATTCCACTTTTTCTCTATAAAAATAAGACCTCATTTATAATTGTGCAACAGTCTGATGCCCAATTTCATTTAGCACTCCTGTTCAAGATGGTACTATGTTTTTGACGGTCTCCATCAAAAATAACGCAAACATTAAGATCTTTTTTCGAAACATCAATGCCAACGACATGCTTTTGCATAGCTCTCCAAAGTAAAATGAAAATGGTAGGATCAACATTGTCGAATACAGAATTGCTTATATTTGAGCTCCTAAGATACCGTTCGATCTCTTACCAACAACGGCGGAGGAGCATAATCTTTAGGACGTGCTCAACGGAACATGACGATGGACTGCTTCTCTCAGCCTCTTCCGCAATAGTTTAGCTAATCCCATCGCTATATCCAAAAATACAAGGCGATGGCATTAACCTATCCCCGGTAACTACGTAAAATGCGTAAACTCGACAAGGCTTTAGGGCAAGCGCTGAATCATCGAGAAGGATGGGCGCTGGCATAAAGGCAGAGATTGATTCTGAACGAATGATCTTTAAGTATTCTTGAGCGATTCGATTTCCCTAATAGATAAATTTGTCGCCGTTGCAATCTGCTCTACGCTAAGCCCCATGGATAATAGCGTCAGCGCCGTCTCTCTTTTGCCTTCGGCTATGCCTTCGGCTTTGCCCACAGCCATGCCTTCAGCCATGCCTTCGGCTTTGCCTTCTGCTTTGCCTACAGATATGCCTTCAGCTATGCCTTCGGCTTTGCCTCTAGCTTCGGCGTTTGCTTCGCGGCTTGTTTGATCGTTTTTAGCTTTGATGTGAGCTCTGTAGGCGGCTCTAAACTCGTCGTCCATACTCATGACTTTCAGTTCTTCCAGTGCCTCGTGCACTTCCGGAACTTTTGTTATGAATTCCTCCGGAATCAGTTCCGGATTTTTCAAAAAGAACATCCAAACCGAAAACAT
>JAISZX010000037.1 GCA_031284365.1 Holosporaceae bacterium | reverse complement strand
TTTTTACAACTCCTTTGTAGCGAACTCGTTTTTCGATTTTTGAGAAAATTTTCTCGTAGGGAGCTCGAATACCAGATATCCAGCGATCCAAATCATGATTTTTCCCCTTCATATCATTGCGTTTTATGGCCGCAAGATGACAACCTTTGATTGCAGCAGCTGTCCGCGCCGGATTGGTACAGTACCTTTGTCCACGTAAATCGCTCACTGCAACTTTGTTAATCATTCCGGATTGCGCATCAACGCTGACGTGCTCCTTGTAACCAAAATTTGTTGCCACCTTTGCAACCAAAGCGTGTCTCGTCATCTGCTGCAACTTTAGATATATTATCGTTGTTCATTTTTTCGTAATTCTTCTTGATAAGTTCATCCCTTTCTTTCCATAGTTGACCTTTGGATATCAAGTGGGTTGCATCTATGAACGTGAAAACCTCGTTCATGTAACCCATGCGGCGCAGCTGATCCCGCAAATCTGCAAAGCTAAAAAAAATAAAATTAGAAATCCAAATTTTCAGCAATTTCTAATAAAACAGTAGATGCAATTCTTAGCCAGTACCATTGGCGCATTTTACCCTTGGATTGGTGAACTGATTGAACCTACACAAATATTTTTTTATTGTTCACTTTATCATTTATTTAGGTTATAATGCGCAAAAGGTATGGCGGGGTAGCTCAGTTGGTTAGAGCAGCGGAATCATAATCCGCGTGTCGGGGGTTCAATTCCCTCTCCCGCTACCATAGCTTTTTTTAGGATTAATTTTTACGACAGATTCAATAAAGAAACAAAGCGATGCGGTTAATGCGTTGATTTTATTGTTTTTATTGAAAAATAAAAAATCTTGACTTTTCAATAGAATTGTTGTAAGATGTCCAAAGATTGAAAAGATCAGTTAAACGGCGTAGATCGCGTCGTTTTAAAAAAATATTATTTAAATTAGGAGAAAAAATGTTTTTTAATGGAATTGGTGCTAGTTTTTTAGCAAATACCAAAACAATGCGTCTAAGATCACTAGACGATTTTATAAATTGTGATCGCAATGCAAATAAACAACTTTCAATGGTTTCTCTGCAAAGCTTATATTTGAGATGCTTGCCATCGCATATAACGTTACCACGACTGAAATGTCCAGCTTTTTTGAATTCAGTGGGTAGTAAATTTCGAAAAATAATTATAGAATATGGTCGTACTTCGGAGTATTACAATGAGCAGTAAAATTTCAGGATTCGATTTAATGAAGCACAATGGCGTAAAAAAAGCCATTGCAATGGTTGTGGATGGAGTTGCGCTTGATCTTTCCGCAATTGTTTCAGAAGATGCGGTTGTAGAGTTCGTCACAGAAGAGCACCCATTAGCTCTCGGAATTATGAGACATACCACTTCACATGTTATGGCTCATGCGTTAAAAGAGCTCTGGCCGAACGCAAAAATAGCAATTGGACCAGTGATAGATAACGGATTTTACTACGATATTTCCTGTGATCACCAAATAACTCCGGAACTTTTCGATAAAATCGAAAAGAAAATGAGGGAAATTATTAAGAGAAATTATACGATTACACGTGAGATAATGTCGAAGGATGACGCTATCGAAATGTTCACAGATTGCGAGGAACCTTTCAAAGCTGAATTGATTCAAGATCTTAACGTAGAGAATGTTTCTGTTTATTGGCATGGTGATACTTTCGTAGATTTGTGCCGCGGTCCACACCTTTCAAAAACCGGGAAAGTATCTCCATACTTTAAATTAATGAAAATAGCCGGAGCTTACTGGCGTGGAGACTCAAAGAGAAACATGTTGCAAAGAATTTATGCAACATCTTGGTTTACAAAAGAAGATTTGGATAGGTATTTATTAAATCTTGCGGAAGCCGAAAGGAGAGATCATCGACGAATAGCAAAAGAGATGGATCTTTTTCACATGCAAGAAGAATCTCCCGGGTGTATTTTTTGGCATCCAAAGGGATGGACAATGTATAACATCCTAAAAGATTACATAAAGCAATGTATTCATAAAGATGGATACGTAGAAGTATGCACTCCTCAGATGATTGACCGTTCACTCTGGGAAGCGTCTGGCCATTGGGAGAAATACCGTGAACATATGTTTATCGCCGAGTCAGATGGGCGAATTTTGGCCATTAAACCAATGAATTGTCCTGGGGCTGTGCAAATTTTCAAGCAGGGAGTGAAAAGCTACAGGGATTTGCCAATTCGTATTGCAGAATTTGGCTGCTGTCACAGAAATGAGCCGTCTGGCGCTCTGTACGGTGCTATGAGGGTCCGCGGATTTACACAAGATGATGCTCACATTTTCTGTACGTTGGAGCAAATCAACTCGGAAACAAAAAAATTCTGCTTGTTACTAGCCAAAGTCTACAAGGATCTCGGTTTTGACACATTTAGCGTGAAATTTTCGGACCGTCCCGAGAAGAGAACAGGGTCTGATGAGGTTTGGGATCTCGCAGAGGATCTTCTCAAAAAAGCGACTATTGAGTCTGGGCTAGATTTTACATTGAATAAAGGAGAGGGAGCCTTCTATGGTCCAAAATTAGAATTTGTGCTAAAAGATAAGATTGGTCGCGAATGGCAATGTGGCACTCTGCAGGTCGATTTCCAACTACCAGAAAAACTTGGAGCGTGGTACACAGGAGAAGACGGACAGAAGCATCATCCTATAATGTTGCATAGGGCTATTCTTGGATCTCTTGAGCGATTTATCGGAATTTTGCTTGAACATTACGCCGGACGAGTTCCGATGTGGCTCAGCCCAGTGCAAGTAATTGTTGCGACTATTACAAACGATTTGGATAATCACGCAATGGAAATTTTTCGGAAACTTGATCAACTTGGATTAAGAACTGAGTTGGATACAAGGTCGGAGAAAATTTCGTACAAAATAAGAGCACACGTTATTGATAAAACTCCAATCATTGTTGTTATCGGCGCTGAAGAGGAAAAACAGGATAATTTAACTCTTAGATATCCCAATGGTAATCAGAAGACTATGCCGACAGACGAAGCAATCGCAAAAATTCGAGAGATGTGTCAACCACCAGTTGTGTAATACACGTCATCATCTATAGGAAGCGATTCTGTTTGAGTTCATATGGCGGTACGAAATTGGCTTGATTTAACGTTTTTCCTTGTGTATATTACAATCACTGGTTGTGTTAGAGTATTTAACTGTACGGTGAAAAATGGAGACTTCTATTAGTGAAGTAGAGTTTACGAATAGAGAGATTGATGTTATAGCGTGCATTATGAACGGAAGATCGACGAAGTCTTCTGCCTCTCTGCTTAACATATCGCCCTACACTGTAAGCGTTCACATAAGAAATATATCAAATAAGATTGGTTGCTCTTCTCAGGAAGGTATCGTTACTTTTATAGAAAAATCAGGCAAGTACAGTGATATTCGCAATCACTACGTAAGACTCATGCATGGAGATAACGCAAAAACAACGTTAAAAACGCAATCTGATGGCGGTTTGCGTTCTTTACATTTTTCGATTGAAATAGCCGTTTTTGGTGATTGCTGCAATCCCGTTAGTAGTACTTTTCTTACACGAAAGAAATGAGATAGAGTGTTTTCAGACAATGAAAAGTTTGATGAATTTTTAAAAATTGCTTTTAGTGGGTTGTATCATGAAGGCGCTTGTAGAGTTGAAAGTTTTATCTATGCTCAGATAAACCTCACTGAAACTCTAAATCGACAAAATCTGGTCTAAAAAATGGGGGGCACCATACTGAGCATGAACTTCCATCGTCTCGAGATTAAGTGCTCCTATTATATTCAGGTGAGACGGAAAGTCATGAATGAATACGTGAGAAATAACAGATTCTTCACTTCTGCCAGAGAATTTCGAGAATCAATAAGAAATTTCTTCAATTGCACATGGAAAAATATATCACAATTTATGGTTGATCGAATCAACGATAACTTCCGCTTCTTCTCTAAATCCAACTTCTCAAGTTGAATGGGTATATTTATTACTTTGGAGAATTAGGTGGTTCGGCATTTTTATCTGGAATAGCAATTAGTGCGCGATAGAGTTCGGAAATGGTGTTCATAACCGAAGTTCCACTTTTCATATTTATCTCAAGTAATTCTTGAAAATTTTTCTTACCGATGGCGCCTGCTATTCTTAGCAGAGTCGAAGCTGGGCTTTGCGGTTGTTCTTTTTCTAAAAAAATTGCAATTTCTTCCATTGCTGAGTACGCATTTTCCAATGTTGGCCCCTGTTGAGGCTCAGGATCTGTCAACGGAGTAGGTGGAACTTCGTCAACTTGTTGGGATTCGACAATATTCTGTTGTTCGCGCAGCTTTTGTGAATCCATTTGCTTTTTCTTATCTTCAATATTTTTGGATGTAACACGTCTTATGTCCTCCAAATAATCAATAATTCCTCGGAAGCTTGGTGAATTATCATTACCGCATTTTTCAACTATAAAATTGTCGAGCCTTTTTAAATTGTTTATTGATTCAATAATTTCTGTTTGAAGATTTTGAAAAAATTCGATTGGCGTAGACAGTACGCTTTTCCGAATTTCTCGCATAGATAATCCCTTTGTATTTTTTATTTTAAAATTATGACGAGCTGTCATCCAATCTGATAAAGTATAATTATTCAATATGGAATCCATCGAATTAACTATTGGAAGAATAACTATTTTCTCCTGCACTTTTTCAGCCAAAAAATAAAAAGGCGATAACCGAGATATAAAATTGTGGTTCTCATAGTCAATTGCAGGATAGATGTCATCCCAAAATTTTTCGCATAAAGCCAGTAAAAGTAAAATTCCATGATTGAATCCATGAAATTTTTCAATGACAGTCCATGATTCCAGAAGCCAGATTGCAATCTGTAAATCTTTTGTTTTTGTTTTCAGAAGATTGGTGCAGGTACGATCTACGCTTGGCCAATTAGCTTTTTTGAGATCAGTTTGCCAAATTCCCTGCGATAACCGTGGATCATCTTCGCGCCGCAATTCTTTTACTTGGTCGTATATGTGATCGTACTTTAAATCTTCACCGCATTCATTATTTTCCGAAATTGGTAATAAAAGCTCTTCTATATTAATCATATTTCATGTGCTCCATTGTTTTCGTGAAGTTCTGGACAAGATTCGGGAAATATAGGCCACGCCATTGGCGAAGTTTTATCTCCGTCTTTAATCATTGGGGTAATCTTTATAACCATTTTTGAGGTTAATTCAGAGTTTTTTTTGGAAGTGTCAATAATTGGAACGTTAAACTGCAACATAACTCCATTGGAAGATTCTGCTTCTTTGTTGGTTTTATTTTCTTCGATCAAACGCAACATCGCCCATTTTCCGTCGTAGGAAAAAGTGACATTTGATCCTTCGATGAGCATATTGCCGGTGGCGCTTTTTTCATTCGGTTTTTCATCGGACGATGACACCCAACTGAAAAGCATGTCTACTTTATTTCCATTAAAAAACAAAGCGTTAGCATTGTCAGCTATCTGGACGTTATCTATTTTGAACTCTCTATCCATGACAGATGACGTGAGAGATTCCAGTTCTGGAGAAGGACGCGTCTGCACATTAAAAGTAATCAAAGCGTTATTTGCATCGGATGTTTTAGAATGCGCGATCCAAGTTTTTAAAAAGGGAATCAGTTTGTCGTTCATAGATTCTAAAAATTCCAGAGATTTTTCATTTACATTCTTTCTTTTTTGATTTTTATCAAGGACATTTAATACGTTTTGGGAATTTTGCTCATATAAATTGATGAAATTCTCAATATCCTTTAATGTTGCATCTATTTTTGATTTCCCAAATGGAAATTTATATGCGAGATTCTCATTGAAGAATTTTTGTATTTTTGTATATGCGTTAGCGGCTTTTTCATATTGGATTACATCGGCTCGTGACATCAACGATTTTGCCACATCTGAACGCTTGGATAGAAAATAATCTCCGCCAGTCTGCGATATTGTTTTAATTTCTCCCTGTTCATCAAATGATCCTATGGAAATTTTAGATAAATTATCGGAAATAAAATTCTCAAGAGCCGTGATGGAGTTTCCTGGTTTCTTACTCTCGTAATCATATACGCTATTAATTATCTCCTTCCATTTGTTTAGAATTTTTCGATTTTTTACCTTTTCTATGAAATGTGGCATCGATAAAAGATCTACGATGGGAGAAGCAAGATCTTTTGCAAGAAAGCGGATTCTTTCGAACTGGGCTGTAAGATATTGCTTTAATCCTTCTTGGTTATCAATGTTAAGATACCGCGGAGTTGTATTTCCATCCCAATTATCAAAAACCGCATGTTCAGCAGAGTAAGGTTTTTCCTGATTGAAAAGAGCATCGATTCTTTCGAGCAAAGCGGAGTAATGCGACACAATCATTAAAGAGAAACCACAATCTTTCGCGTTGTCCTCTTCCTCCATTTCATCTATTATTTTTGCAATTTTCGGAAGGGCGAAAGATGCTCCTCTAATGTTCGCTGTTTGACGTTTGTATGCATCTTCCAGCAGATCGTTGGAATGGCCCACAGGTATGTCGTCAAAAATTTGTGCACTACCAAGCGTAGAGCTAATTATCGGATAAAAACATTTGCGAGCGATTGTTTTGTACATTTCAAAATACTGCGCACGCATATCAGGCGGCATATTTTCCGAAAAATCGTAATATTTATCGATCAGACCGGAAAGATCTTTCAATCGTTTGAGATCCCAAATCAACATCTTATCTTCAAGAATAATTGTGGAAAGTTTTCCTTTTGGTGTCACACAAATAAAAGGTTGCTCTAGAACCGATTTTATTTCATTTTGGAAATTATTGAATCCAGCTGACGTAGTTTGTACGTTGGGAGATAATAGCGTTCCTGTCAAATCTGTTTTGTACTCAAGCAGTCTTGCCTTAAATTTATGAAATTCGAGCTCTCCAGTTCTTATTAGTTCTTTTACGCAACTTCTTTCAATAACGTCCGACTCCACGAGATTATTCATTACTTTTACGTACTCTTCACAGGGACAAAAATGATCTTTAGCTATCCATGCAAAATTTTTATTTTTCAAAATATCTGAAACTAGCACAGTTTTACCGTATAGTTTGGCCAACTCTGCAACTGAATAACTCATTTTGGCATTTTGCGACGTATCTACTATTTTTTCTATATCTTGTGATAAATTTTGCAATATCTTTTCAATTACTGCATCAAATACATCATTTAAAAAAGTTGTATATATAATTTCTAGATTTGATTTTATCTTTTTGCCAAATAAATTTATATCAAATTTAGGTGGAATCAATTTTTTATTTGGAATACGATCTTTTATTTCGTCCGCAATATTGAAATTTTCTTTGAACAGAACGTAAGTAAGATCAGCAACGCTTTTTCTGTCTTCCAGACGACGAATGGAATTATATGTAGCGCTAACTTTTTCTATATCGCAGATTTGTTTTATAAAACCATACAGCTTTTTAAAACTAGCGAACGAATTTACATCGAAAAGATCTTTTTTTCTTTCCGTAAGTTTCAAATCTCCAAGAATATTTTGCAGAATATTGCGCGTATCTAAATTTATATCTATGTACATCGCACGAATAATCACAGAGTCAAAAACTAATCCTATTGTTTCTATAATTTCTTTATGTAATTTCGAAAACCATGATTGAGGGACGAATATAGAAGTAAGATCCATTCTTTTTATTGAGGGCATGTTTTTTAGTAACAATACCGTTTCTTTGTTAATAAGTGCTTGATCTTCTTCTCCTTTTAAATTTGATTCCAGGTGTTTTATCTTTATCATTGTTGTTTTTACGGACGCCATCGCCAGATAATATTCATATATTTTCTCTTTTATTTTATTGTTTCCCCAGAGCCACCCAAATGCGATAACACTAAATGTAGTGGCCATTATAATTTTATTGCGCTGTTCAGTTTTGTTCATATCGATTGCGTCTATGCGAATTGGATACGCAATGTTTAGTTCTTTGAAAATTTTTTCTTTGAAAAGATCTTGGACAAAATACAAATTATTGTTGTACGAATTGATTAGCGGAAAATTCATGTTGGGACTAAGCGCCATTGGTCTAATAATATCCGTGCAAATTGCTTCTACGCGTTTTTGCTGTCCAGAAAAATATACTCCCCTTAAAATTAGTCCATCTTCAGGATTGTGTGTTTGAAACATTGAATACAAATATTTTGTCAATGTAGATTTGGTTTTACGAATGTTATACTCGAACAAAATTGTTTTCTCTAAATCTTCATTTATTCTTTTTTCTTTTGAAAAATTCAGGATTGCTTTTTTTACACCATCGTTAATTGTTTGAAAAATCTCATTAATCCAATCGGTAGAAAATGCCGTACTAATTGAATATGGACATGACCATCCGAAAATCTGCTGTTTTGCATTGTCGTTTAAAAGATGCGAGAATTCAGCAAAACCATCAATAAGATCCATTTTTGTAATAATAATATATATAGGCAGGTGAAAATTTACATCATGTTGAAAATAAAAAATTCGTTCGAACATTTCTCTGGCATGCTTTTCTATATCAAAAGATTCAGAAAGTAGCATGTTGGCTGGCAACGTTACGATGATTCCGTCAAGTGGACGGCGCGGTCTAATAAAAACAAAGAGTTCGCTTATAAACGACCAAAATTTATTTACGTTTTCAGATGAATCCATCTGCGGCATTTCGAAAATAGCTCCACTTTTGAACAATTTCCACATTGAATTTATGGAAGACCCATCTGAAGTAAGATGCTCAAAATTTAAACTATCAAGTAGTGTTGTTTTTCCGCTTTCATTGGGTCCAACCATCATAAAGCATGGAAGCTTGTACCTCCAACGAACATCGTAGGTACTATTTTTCATTATTTCCAGGACTTTGAAGAAAATTTTTGTCACTGGTCCGGCATTTAGAATTCCCAGCAGCGTTAAAAATTCTCCCATTCGACCGGATAGTATCGGTAGATCTTCGTGACGAACTTTTACAGCAATTGCCTCTTTTTTTTTATCTATTTTTGGGTCGTTTTTCTTCACAACCACTTTTGGCTTCATGTTTATGTAGGCAACGCATATGGCAAAAAAAACGAGAATTAGTACGAATGCAATAACGATCAACCCAACGGAAATCACGGGAACCAATTCCTTTGGTACTAGAGATATTTTGCTGGACAACAGTTCTTTTATATCCATTTTTATTCCCGTAGAGCAATGCTTGATATATTGGTTAGCAATCGCTGTATATCTCTTGTTTCAAACGTCCAAACAACGGAGCTAATAACTAAAAACATGAATACAAAAAATGCGCACAAATAATTTATTATGGAAGTGTCCGGCAAAAGTTTTCGATGAATCGTTGGAATTGTGTATGTATACTCTTTTTGGAACAAACGATATCCAATTAAAAAAATGGATTTATCCGCCCTTTGAATAAATTCGAAAAGCTTTTTTCTATACTGATCAATTTCAATTTGCTCATCATCGGTTCCTCTATACCTTCCTTTGAATCCGAGAGATAAAGCTTTCAAATAAATTTCCGCTTTTTTGGTTGACAGGGGTTCACTTTCTAATATAAGGCCATCTATGCGATCGAAAAATTTTTCTCCGGCAATTTGCGACCCGAAGTAGCGCTGTTCCAACATATTTTCTTCCCAATATTTTTTCCCGATCCACTCCATGTTTAAAAAAAAATCATCAGCAATTGCTGCCATTATGTATATGACTTCTTTTGCGCTACCGGTGAATGATAATATTTTATCTGACTCCAAGGATGCTTTTAGAAAGATGCTCATGGATTTATGCAGCGCTTTATAGTCGCCATTTGTCGAATTATCTTCGATGCTTTTTTTTGTGTCGAAAATTTGCAAACAAAAAGCTCCGAACATTTCATCTAAAAATAATTCGTTGTTAGCACTCTGCATACAGCACAACCTCGTCTGGAATAATATTTTGTGATGTATTAAGTAAACATAATTTTTCTGCAGGTTTTATGTAGGCCGTTTTCACTTTTACCGAAATTATAGTCATACCATTTGGCTGGGTTATGTATGCACCTCTCTCTAAAATTTTTCGTCCTGCTCCAAGCACACGCTTATCCCGAACAGCCGAAAGCATTGATTCGCTTGCTATTTGTACTTCGTTAATCCACGCAAAAATTTCATCATCGGAGTTTGAAAAAGCTTTTTGGATACCGATGGCAATTTCGTCTTTGGCCAGCCATTCTTTCTTCATCATCAATTTAAAGATTGCGCCATCTTTATCGAAATGAATGATATCGTACTGCTGCTTTAGATAACCAAGGATATTTTTTGCATACTGAAGCAGAGAATCGAAGGTATCGAACAGATTGTTATGATTGTAAATCTGCAATCTTGGAATTAGTTGCGTTGGATTTATCGAAATAATACCCGAAACTACTCCCAGAAGACATTTATATATTTCAAATGGTTGAATGTTGTTGATACGAATTATTGCTTCGAGCGGCAGCACTGCATTAATTAGTAAACGTAGACTGGCCATCGTCTCATCAGTTGCTGTTCTGGAATAATTGTCTTTGCGGTCAGAAAAATACGAAACTTTGCTACGAATAATCTGCGCCAATTCTCTGCACATCTCAAAAATTTTTGAATGCTCTTCAAGCACAATGAATGGGGGTAGAAAATTTGTGCCCACAATCCCTCTGTCAACAGATTTTTCTGCCTCAAAAATTGGAAAACTTACGTAACGCGCATCAACTTCATTTTCCAACAGCAATTTTAGCTTTGGTTTTAAAACAGGTATATTGATGGTATTTTCTCCGGTATTTTCATCTCCTATGTTGATTATTTCTGACGAATAATATCTGGACATTACACCTGTGAGTTGATTTTCTCCGGCTCTGCGCGCAGGTATCGCAAGATAAATTTTCACCGCTGCGCTGTTTGCCATAAAATATTCCACAAGATTTTTTTCAAGAGCTTTGTCGTAAATTGCATCAAAATCAAAGTAAAGTCCATCTTGAAAAATTCCGCGTACATTTAGGACTCTTACAATCCCAGAAGCAAGGGCAGATGTATCTATTTTTAAATCGTAAACTCCGAAAAAAAATGCAGATCCCGCTGCGCCGAAAACACTTAGTAAATGCTGTAGATAATTATCTGATTGCTGAAAATGATGGGGCGATAATAACATTCCTTCGTGCCATTGAACAAAAGACTTCATCTCATTTACCATATAAACTACTTACCTTTAGAATAAATTGATAATAGTTAATGAATTGTTTATTTTTTGAAGTCTGTTTTTTTCAACATAACTATTGCATTTTTGCAGTAGGTTTGCGTCCGATAATACCCTTTACGCTCAGAAATTTTTTTGTATCCGAATTTTTCGTATATTCTTTGCGCAATCATATTATCTTCACTAACTTCCAAGAATATTAGATTAACTGAATGAGTTTTAGCATAAAGGTCGATGGCTTCTATCAACGATTTTCCAATCCCTTGATTCCTGAATTGCGGCAGCACGCAAAAAGTAATGATCTCAATCTCATCACACACTTTTTTACATAAAATAAATCCATGGGTCGATTTTTCTTTTGATGAAAATCCGAAAAAAACATTGTTTGATAACATTTCCTGGAAACTTCTCGTACTCCATCCGTCATCAAAACAGCTTTGATGTATTTTTGCGATAACTTCCACATCATCTATTCCTGTTATCATTGAAAATATTTTTCTAAAAATGCTAGATATATTTTTTCCAAATTTTGCAAGTCTTCGATTTTTACTTTTTCATTCTTTTGGTGAATTGTTGCATCTCGCACTCCAAATTCGATAACATTGCAATGTTTTATCATAAACCGTCCATCGGACGTTCCACCGGCCGCAGAAAAAGATGGACTAATCCCAACTATTTCTTTTATTGATTCTGAAAGAATATTTTTCAGACGCTCGTCATCGCAGTAATATGCTTCTCCGCTTGGATAAAAATCGAATGCTAACTCATTGAATTCTTTCGCTTCTTGCTCTATCACAGTTTTCAAAATTTCCGATGTATAATCATCTCCGAATCGTATGTTTAAATTAGCTGAAGACAACTCGGGAACCACGTTCATAGCGCAGTTATCGGTAAATAACATGGTAACTTCAAGATTAGTTTGCGGAAATTTTTTATTTTCATATTTCAATTTGTAATCACTAATTTTCGCAACGTATTTGCAAAGATTCGCGAGGGAATTTTTATAATTAGCCGGGTAGGCAGAGTGTCCCTGTTTTCCCCGTGATTTTACCATAACGTTTAGGCTTCCGCGATGTCCAAGATAGATTCTGTCTCCGAGTTGTGAATCAGATGAAGGCTCTCCAATCAAACAATCGTGGGGAATATGATTATTTTCTACTGCCCATTTTATAAGCGATTGAATTCCTTCATACGATCCGACTTCTTCATCTCCCGTTATGAAAAATTCAATGGTTCCGAAAAATGGCCGTTGCACAAATTTAGCGATAGCACAGCAAAATGCCGCTATGCCACCCTTCATGTCAGCCACTCCGCGACCAATCAAAAATCCATTGTTCTGGACGGCTGCAAATGGATCAACGTCCCAATTGTTTCCGGCCGGAACAACGTCAGAGTGACCAATGAATCCAAGTACTTTTTCATCTGAGCATCCGTATTTTGCAAAAAGATTTTTGATGGTATTCGAATTATCGGCTGATGAAAATGTTAGCACTTTTGTTTCAAATCCAATTGAAGATAAAAAATGTGCGAGATACTCAATCGCCCCATCATCATTTGGAGTAACGCTTTTACACTTTATTAGATCAGAGCAAAACTCAATCACGTTCATTTTACACCACTTTTATGATTTTTTTAAACAAGACCAGCTCTCAGGCAATCGTGGATATGGATAATTCCGCAGGGGAGATCATCCTCTGTGACGAATAAACTTGTGATCTTGTGGTCGTTCATCATTTTTGTGGCCTCCTGTGCAAACATATTTTTTGAAACAATTTTAGGATTTCTGCTCATTACTTCGATAGCCTTCATTTTCAGAAAATTCTCACAAATATTCCTTCTTAAATCTCCATCTGTGATAATCCCAATAATCTTTCCATTGTCATCTATAATGCAGATACAACCAAAGGATTTTTGTGTCATATTCACCAGAATATTTTCCATAAGGTCGTTACCGTGGGCAACCGGGACATCTTTGTGCATCAGATCTCCAACGGTCAGTAACCGCTTCCCGAGGGCGCCTCCCGGATGCAAATTTTTAAAATCCTCCCGGTTAAATTCCTTTTTTTTCAGCAGGCACAGCGCAATAACATCGCCCATTGCCAGCATCATGGTGGTCGTTGTTGTTGGAGCAAGATTATATGGACAGGCCTCCTTTACTTTCGGCATCAATACGCAAACCGTGGAAGCCTTCGCCAGAATACTTTCTGGATTCGATGTAATTGCAACAACATCTATGCCAAAACGATTCGCATAGGAAAGCATCGGAACCAACTCCTGCGTGTTTCCTGATAGAGAAAGAACCAGCAACACATCAGAACCAGAAATTTCGCCGAGATCACCATGGCTAGCCTCACCGGGATGCAGAAAAAACGATGGAGTTCCGGTGGAAGCCAGCGTAGCTGATATTTTTCGTCCAATATGCCCCGGTTTTCCCATGCCGGATACAATCACGTGCCCTTTTTTTTTGTAAAGTAGCTCTATTGCGTTGATAATACTGTCATTTAAAGAGTTGTAAACTGCTTCCAGTCCAGAAATTTCTTCTTTTATTATTGATTTTGCGTAATCTAATTCTTTATCCATTTTTCTACTCCACTGTTACAGATTTGGCCAAATTTCGTGGTTTATCAACATCCGTACCACGCAATGACGCCGCGTAGTACGCCAGCAACTGCAGTGGTATGACATATAAAATTGGAGCAAATTCTTCCGGAATTTTTGGTAAAACAATTTTTGTAGTCTCGGGTGGCAGAAACTTACTTCCGTCAGAATCGGTAAATATAATGACATTTTTTCCTCGGGCAAGCGCAACTTGAATATTAGATGAAGTCTTTTCGAACAATTCATTGTGAGGACATAGGCATATCACCGGAGTGTCATCATCTATCAATGCTATTGGACCATGTTTCATCTCTCCGGCTGCGAATCCCTCGGCGTGAATGTAGGAAATCTCTTTCAGTTTTAACGCTCCTTCCATGGCAATTGGGTAGAGTGATCCACGTCCAAGGTATATGGCACTGCTGGCAGAACATATTCTTTTTGCCAGATCTTTTATCTCATTCTGCAGATCAAGTGTTTCTTCGCACAATGTCGGGAGATTCTGAAATTCTCGCGTTAGAAAATCGTAGTTATGGAAGGCCAGCTCTGCCAGTATCGTTAGCTGAGCTGTGAATGCTTTTGTGGAAGCAACTCCAATCTCAATGCCAGCCTCTGTGTAGAAAGTAACGTCCGAGATTCTTGAAATTGCGCTATTTTTGACATTTGCGATGGCCACTACTTTGGAATTATTGTACCTACGCACGTATTCGGTTGCTTCAAGTGTATCAATTGTTTCCCCAGATTGGGTAATTGCAATGGCCAACACATTTTCACCAATAATTGGTGATCTGTATCTATATTCCGAGGCGATTTCAACATCTGTTGGAATTTTTAAAAATTTTTCAAACCAATATTTCGCTACCATTCCTGCATGGTGTGATGTTCCACATGCAAGAATCAAAATTCTAGAAACTCCCTCAAAAATATTTTTATCTATTTTGTTGTGTAGAATAGTTTTGCGAATCGTACTTGACTGCTCCATAATTTCCTTGAGCATGTAGTGTGAGTACTCTCCTTTATCCGTGTTTTCCAAATCTATCGATATCTTTTGCTTTTTAGGTTTTACTTGTTGGAAATTTTTATTGAAAAACAGCGCGTTATCTTCGGTAATTTCAACATATTCTCCATCTTCCAGGTATACTACCTCGCTGCAAGGTAGTATGGAGCTCACGTCCGACCCCACGCACATGTTATCACCAAAACCCACTGCCAAAGGACTTTTCTGCCTGGCTGCAATTATTGTATTTGGGAGAGACGAAAAAATTGCGGCTATCGCATAGCTTCCTTCTATAACTTTCAAAACATTTTCAAATGATTTGCGAGATGAAAGTCCTCTGTTTATTTCCCGCTGCAAAAGGTGCGCAATCACTTCCGTATCTGTTTCGGTTTCGAAAATAAATCCGTCTTTCTGCAGTTCAAATTTTAATTCTTTATAATTTTCGATGATACCATTGTGAACAATGGCCAAATTCTCAGACACAATTGGGTGAGCATTATTTTCCGTTGGTTTTCCGTGTGTTGCCCACCTTGTGTGTCCTATTCCAACGCTGCCGGAAAGGGGATTCTGTTCCAATTTAGCTTTCAGATTTCGCAACTTTCCCACTGCGCGCAATCTTTCAATCTGACCATTGCTAACAACTGCAACTCCAGCTGAATCGTATCCCCGATACTCCAGCTTTTCTAACCTTTCGATGACTTTTTTTACAACGTCATCATTTGATTTTCCGACTACTCCTGCTATTCCGCACATTTTTTATTCCTTCTAAATTTTTTATACCAGTCAGATATGTTTTTCTGATCACTTCGAGCAATGGCTAGCTCTCCATCAGCGACATTTTGCACGATAACACTTCCAGCTCCAACCGTTGCATTATCGCACACTTCCACCGGCGCAATCAAAGCAGTATTTGATCCAACGAAAACATTTTCTCCAATGATTGTTTTATGCTTTTTAAATCCATCGTAATTGCATGTGATAGTTCCAGCGCCGATATTGGTATTTTTCCCAACTGTGGAATCTCCAACATAACTTAGATGATTTATCTTGGTATTTTCAGATATGACACTGTTCTTCACCTCAACGAAATTTCCAATTTTCACACCATCAAGAATGTCGGCTCCGGTTCTTAACCGTGAAAAAGGTCCGACTTTTGCGGAGCCTATTTTTGATCCTTCAACCACGCAGAAAGGACCGATATGCGCTCCACTACCCACATGAACACCTTCCAAAAATACAACATATGGGTACACCGTAACATCATTTTCAAGATGAGTATCGTAGGAAAAAAAAGTGGTCTCCGGAGCAACAAGCGTAACTCCATTGTCAAGATGTTTCTTACGCTCTCTTTCCTGAAAATTTTTCTCCAGGAGAGCCAGCTCTGCACGGGTGTTGACTCCGGCAAGCTCTCGTGAATCGCATTCATAATACCTACATATATAACCGGATTCATAAGCTAGTCTAACTATTTCTGTGATATAAAATTCTCCGGTTATGGCGCTTGGTTTAATCTCATTTATGAATTTTTTGAGTATATCTCCCCTTATCAACATGCCAGCGTTGCACAAAGGCAATGTTTTTGCGCAGTTTGAGATGTCTTTTGCCTCGATGATGCCGGCGATTGTTCCTTCCTGATCAGCTGGTTCCAGCCTTCCAAGACCATTTGTTCCGGTTGCATCCATTGCCAGCACCACAACAGCAGTCCTTTCGCATTTATGCGCAACTTCCGCCATTTTTAGTAAAGTTTCTGCTGTTATTAGCGGAATATCGCCATAAAGCACGTATATCCATGAATCAGTGTCGATTGACATTACATTGAGACCGCATTTTACAGCATCAGCAGTTCCTTTGAGGATTTCCTGATGCGCTTTAATAATATCTGCATCGAATTTCAATCGAATATTCTGATATTTTGGATTCAAAACAACTGTAATCTCACGTAAATTTACGCTGCGTGCGGTCATTATTATATGGTCAACCAAAGACAGCCCGCCAACCTTGTGGTACACTTTCGGTGTATTTGATTTTAACCTCGATCCAACTCCGGCCGCTAATATAATCGCTGAACTAAACATTTTCTCCTTTCAAGACAACAGGTAATCTTTTGTAAATATCTTCACAGTATGCTGAGAATAACATACGTAATGTTTTTTTGAAGGTTAATGGATAAAATATTATGAACAAGGTCGTTGCGATACTGGGAGTCATAGTTTTAATAACGCTTGGAGGATTATTTTTTTGCGCTGGATTTTTCACGGGCACCACAGTATTTCCGACATTACAATCTGCAGGTTCAAAGAATTTTGACCCGACAGGTCCAGACTCAGAAAAAGGCATTTCTTTAAAAGATGTTGAATCAGTTGTTGATTCACAATCATCTGGTATATCAGATAAAATTCTTGCAATTTTAGCATCTGCTGCTGAATCAGCTTCATCATCACTTTCCGAAGTCATGGACAAAAAACCTGCATATGATGCATCTTCGCATGTAACAATTGATTCTCTATTGAGGGAAATTGCGGCTAGCCATGCAACTGATGATAAGTGCTCAATTGAAAAAACTACACAAGATATGAGTAAGCCGATACAAATAAATCAAAACAGTTTGCACGGCAAAAGAATTGTATTTATAGGATATTTTAAGAATAACATCGCTCTCGAAATTCAAAAATTACTAACTGAGAAAGGATATGTGGTACACGTTGAAGCTTCTCAAACCGGGAGTGGAGAGTCGTTCATATTCTGTGGGCCTTTTAAAAAAGGAAAAAATGCAGAAAAATTAGTTAAATGGCTGCGTAAGCACGATTTTTCGGAAGCTCGCATAGTGAGCGTGTCAGACGATTCCATTGAAGAAACTCTATATGAAGCAATCAACGATGACATTAACCTTCCTGAGAACAACGAAAAAAATATTCCCGAAATGCCGCTGCCTCATCCTCCAAGCGTCCAATTGCAGCCGCAGAGTGCAGTACCTGTTCCACAGCCGCAGAGTGCAGTACCTGTTCCACAGCCGCAATATGCAGTACCTGTTCCACAGCCGCAGCAATTAACTCAGGTTATCCCGACTCAATAATATCAGAAACTATTGAAATCTGATCTATTGGAATTGGTTAAGATTTTGTATCCAACGATAACGATTACAGTAAATTCAAGTAGTTATTCGGAATATCTTATGTTGATTTGGAAGAGCATCCTCTGGATGTACCGCAGCGTTTCTTGTTACCAAAATAATTTTTTACTGTAAGTTTATGGTTGATTAGCGTATCTTCAGATGCCTTCTCAGGTTTGTCGCTTCTGTACGATTTTACTTTGTATTCTATTTTTTGATCATCACGTAATTTTTGATCGTCATGTAAGGTGGCTTTTTTCCCATATGATTTTGTTTTGCCATATTTTGTGTACATATTATTAGCATTATTTAAATATTTGTTGGTTGCATTATTCGGCAATCGTATGTTTTTTACAGTATATATTTTTTTTGGAGAATAGAATTGACTCATTTTGCCTGATTTAAAGTGACTTGATCCTGATTTTACAGCTTTCTTCTTTCTAATTGATGATTTTTTTTTGCCATTATTTTTAGCTGATGATTTCTGATTATTTGGTGGGTTTTGATTTTTTTTTGCAGAGTTCTTATGCTCTTTCACTTTTTTGTTCTTTTTACCATTTTTACTTCTTGTGATTTTTTCACTTTTTTCGTTGTCACCGGAATTTGTATGCTCTCGATTATCACTTGAATTAGAGCGCTTATTGTTATTGTCTGAATTAGAATGCTCACTATTATTATCTTGATTAGAACGCTCGTTATTATTATCTGAATCATAACGCTCGCGACTATCATCTTGATTAGAACGCTCGCGACTATCATTTGATTTCTTTTTTCGTTTATTGAGATTAGATGAAATTATATGCTTGTTTATTTTCAGAATACTATCAACGACAGAACGAACATGTTCCTTGGTTTTTATTGGATTGGAGACAGATTCTTCTTCACCTGACGAATTTTCAGCATCCTCTTCATTATCATCACTCTGATCTGCTTGATCGGTTTGCTCGTTTTCACCTTCTTCTTCGCCACCTTCTTCTTCACTTTCCTCTTCTTCGGCAAAAGCGAAATGTTGGAAATCAACAACGCCTATTTCCACGAATAACAGTATAAAAATAGTTAATAAAAGCTTATACATAGTGCAATTATCTCATATATACACTGCTATTTTATTAATTTTTATAATATTGTACCATATTAACGAACATATATTCACTACGCGACACAGAAGCAACAATAGCAGTAACAGCCGTGATGAACTACTTTGTTAAACGAAAATCCAGTAGTTATACCAGATACAATAGTTTCGGCGATAAAACATTTTCGTATCCATGGACTTCCATCCATTCTTTATATGATGTTCAAAAAATAGGAAATCGTTTCTTGGTCAAATTTTTCAAAAACAGACAGTACGGCTTCCGATTCTGAAACAATAATAATGTCTGCGTAAGCTAACTATATTAAAAAAAAATCATAAATCAGCCCTGAATAAATTTATTTTTTAGATTGACTTATTACTACAAACACGTATCTTATCTTCGTGGGCCTGTAGTTCAGCGGTTAGAGCCCTCCGCTCATAACGGAGTAGTCGTAAGTTCGAATCTTACCGGGCCCACCATAGTTTATTCAAAAAATATAAATGACTTCAAAAAAAGCTTGCTTTTCTTGCGTTTTTGGTGTATAAGATGGGTGAGTACGCACGCAAAATGTAGGCGCCGTGAGATGCGGTTGTCTGTTCGGTCTGATTTTTCAGTGTGAATTTTGCGGAGGAAAAGGTCGCATGGGGGCGGCTTTTGTTAACCGAAGAAAGAAGGAGTTATAATGTTAAATGTTTCAATTCAAGATTTACTTGAGAATGGTGTTCATTTTGGTCACCAAACGAGGCGGTGGAATCCAAAAATGGCACCATATATATATGGGTCAAAGGATGGAATCCATATCATAAATTTGGATCGCACTCTTACGCTACTTCAGGAGGCTCTTAAAGTAGCCGGAGAGGTTGCAGCTGATGGTGGTCGCATCCTGTTCGTTGGAACCAAGAGGCAAGCTAGCGATAGAGTTGCTGACGCTGCGGTGCGCTGTGGTCAGTATTATGTAAACCATCGTTGGTTGGGTGGTATGCTTACCAATTGGAAGACGGTTTCCCAATCGATTAAAAAATTGGAGAGTCTTGAGAAAAAAACAAGGGACGAAAACGTCGTTCTCAAAAAGAAAGAAGTTTTGGATATTGAGAGGCGTATAATAAAGTTAAATCGTGCTCTGGGTGGTGTGCGTAACATGGGTGGAATCCCGTCAATACTGTTTGTGTTGGATGTTACGGTGGATAAAACAGCTGTTCAGGAAGCTAGGGTTCTCGGAATTCCGGTTATCGGCGTTTGCGATACGAATTCTGATCCAACATTGGTTGATTATCCAATTCCCGGCAATGATGATTCCGTAAAGGCGATAGATTTATATTGCAGCGCGTTGGAGAGCGCAATTATCGATGGTATTCAAAGAGGGTTATCTTCAGCTGGAGTCGATGTCGGCGCCCTAGATAGTCCATCTGTCGAGCCATCCAAAAACAAAACAAGTAAAAATGATGAACCAGAGGATTCTGGAGAGTAAAATAAATTATTGAAAGGTAAAAAAATGGCTGATGTAAAAGCAAGCGAAGTAAAAACACTTCGAGATCGCACCGGAGCCGGTATGATGGATTGCAAAAAGGCTCTTGTCGAATGTAATGGTAATATTGAGGAGGCTGTTGATTGGCTGCGCAAGAAGGGTCTGGCGGCGGCAGCAAAGAAATCCGGAAGGGTTGCGGCTGAAGGTTTGGTTGGAATATGCGTGCATGGAAATAGAGGGGCAGTTGTAGAAATCAACGCTGAAACAGATTTCGTTGCGCGCAATGAATTATTCCAGAAGTATGTTGGAGATGTTGTCGAGTTGGCTTGTGAGCACAATTGCGACGTTGAGCACTTAAAAACACTTGAGTATCCCGGAACAGGGCGAAACGTGTCTGATGAGTTAATGAATTTGATCGCCATAATTGGCGAGAACATGGGGGTTCGTAGGGTTAAGCACGTATCTGTTTCTGATGGAATCGTAGCGTCCTATATTCACAACAAAATTTCTGCAAATCTCGGGAAGATTGGTATTCTGGTAGCGTTGGAGTCGTCTGGAGATAAAGAAAAATTGCTTGAAATTGGAAAAAAAATAGCTATGCACATTGCTGCGGCTAATCCACAGTCAACGACAATTGAAGATCTCGATCCTGCTCTTCTGGAGAGGGAAAAAGATGTCGTCACGGAGCAGGCAAAGAGCACTGGAAAGCCAGCGGAGTTTATCGAAAAAATTGTCGAGGGGCGAATCAGAAAATTCTATGAAGAAGTTATTTTGCTTGAGCAGGTTTTTGTAATCGATGGTTCAACGAAAGTGAAAGAGGTTGTTGCAGCTGCCTCCAAGGAGATTGGAGCTCCGATTACGATCAAGGGCTTTACAAAATTTGCACTTGGCGAAGGAATAGAGAGGCAGGTTGTTGATTTTGCCGCTGAGGTTGCAGCGCAGCTTAGCTAGGGGGGGAGTTTTCAGTGAAAATTCATCGGGTACTGTTGAAGGTTTCTGGCGAATTCCTCATGGGAGATCGGGAGTTTGGGCTTGATGTCGGAACTATCGATCGCATCGCTAGAGAAGTTAAGCGCGTTTACGATAGTGGATATGAGATCTGCATCGTCGTGGGCGGCGGAAACATTTTCAGAGGCGTTTCGGGTGCAGCCTACGGCATGCATCAGGCCGCAGCAGATAATATTGGCATGTTGGCGACGATCATGAATGCGATTGCTTTTCAAAATTCACTTGAAAAACAAGGAGTTCCGACTCGCGTAATGTCTGCAATACCGATGCCGAGCGTCTGCGAGCAATATATTCGTCGAAAAGCGATTCGTCATTTGGAAAAAAAGAGAATTGTCATATGTGCTGCTGGATCCGGAAATCCGTATTTCACGACGGATACAGCTGCGATTCTCAGGGCTCTCGAAACGGAATGTGATGTCCTTATGAAAGCAACGAAGGTAGCTGGAGTGTACGATTCCGATCCTCAAAAAAACCCTGGCGCCATCATGTTAAAAACGCTATCGTACAAAGATGTGTTTGATAAGGACATAAGAGTGATGGATCAAACTGCCGTTACATTGGCTCAGGAAAATAAAATGCCTATTTTTGTTTTTTCGCTCGAAGAAGAGGGAACGCTAGAAAAAGTCTTGGCTGGAAATGGGATTTGCTCTGTAATATCCTGACTTAAAGGTGATGATATGATTTTAGAAAATGTAAGAAAAAAAATGAACGCTAGTTTTGAGAGTCTGCTCAAAGATTTTGGAGGACTCCGAACTGGTCGCGCTTCTGTCACAATCTTGGATCACATTTTTGTGGAAGCGTATGGTAATAAAGTTCCAATCCAGCAGGTTGGAACGGTTGGAGCTCCTGAGGCGCGTATGTTGACCGTCCAGGTGTGGGACTCATCCTTGATAAAACCAACTGAGGTAGCGATTAGAAATTCTCAGCTTGGCTTAAGTCCTGTGGTTGATGGTCAGCTGATTAGAATAGCTATTCCTGATTTGAGTGAAGAACGCAGGAAGGAAATTTGCAAGTTGGCGGGAAAGTACGCCGAGCAAACTCGTATAGCTTTGCGTAATATCCGCAAAGAGGGAATGGATGATGTAAAAAAGCAAGAAAAGAGCAAAGAAATTACAGAGGATCAGCAAAAAAAGTTGCTTGATGATATTCAAAAGATTACCGATGAATTCGTAAAAAAAGTCGACACTTCTTTATCTATAAAAGAAAAGGAGATAATGAAAGTTTAGATGAACAGTTCATTGAGGCATATTGCTTTTGTATTGGATGGAAATCGTCGATGGGCTCGCGAAAGGGGTATTTCAACTTTAGTGGGGCACAAAAGTGGATATGAGTTGGTGAAAGCGATCACTCCTCTTCTTCCGAAATACGGAATTAAGTACGTTACGTATTACATGTTTTCAATCGAAAATTGGAATAGGTCGGAGGAAGAGGTTAATTACCTTATGAATATATTTCGTGATTTTTTTTCAATACGTGGTTACGCAAATAAACATGGCATTCGTATCAAAGCCATAGGATGTTTGAATAAATTACCAAAAGATATTTTGGAAAAAATTAGATTCTTGGAAGATTCAACAAAAGATAATTCCTCCTTGACGGCTGTCATTGCAATAAGTTATGGTGGGAGAGATGAAATCGTGCGGACTTCGAAAAAAATTGCGCAGGATGTACTTGATAATAAAGTTGTTCTGGACGAAGTCGATGAGGATGTGTTTGCATCGTATTTGGATACTGGTGGTTTGCCGTATCCGGATGCTATCGTGAGAACAAGTGAGAAGCGTATCAGCAATTTTTTGATATGGCAGACTGCTTATTCAGAGGTATTTTTTGTTGATAAACTTTGGCCGGACTTTAATGAATGTGATTTGCGAGATATAATGCGTGAATTTTCGCAGAGGGAGCGGCGGTATGGAAAGTAGCGTGATTAAAGAAAGAATCGATGCAGAAAAAAAGGAATTTGTATATAGGTTGTTTTCGTCGTTTCTGTTCATTTTGATCGTTTTCCTTTTGTTCTGGGTTCCATATAAAGTGTTTTCTTTTTTATGTTGGGGAACATATGCTCTCATGCTTTATGAGATTTTTTCTCCTAAAATAAATGGAAAAATCCCGTTAAGGATGCTGTCGGCCTTTATTTGTTTCGTTGGAATTCACTCGTTTACGTACTGTCGTGAATTTTTGGGACAACCTGGATGTGTGTTTTTGATTTGCGTCGCGAGCTTTACGGATATTGGCGCATATTCTTTTGGAAAAATTTTAAGAGGACCAAAATTATGCCCAAAGATCAGTCCCAACAAAACTTGGGCTGGATTTTGGGGCGGCATTCTTTTTACAAATGTTGCAATTTTTTGTTTAAACAATACTTTTTTCTCTGTCGAGGGAAAGTTTTTACACCTAATGGATTTTTGGACCATTCAAGTAATAATTCTTGCGTCTGTCGCAGGGGATTTGCTTGAATCGTGGTTCAAGCGATTAATCGGCGTGAAAGATATGGGGGACTTGTTTCCTGGACATGGCGGAATTCTTGATCGTCTGGATAGTCTGTTGTTAGCTTCAATCGTATTGGCGATTGTTGATATTTTATTCTAAAGGCATTTAAATAATGAGTATACTTTATTATCTTATTTCATTTTTTATGATCGTAAACATTATTGTGTTTGTGCACGAATACGGGCATTTTTTGGCAGCCAAGCGTGTTGGAGTAAAAGTTACAAAATTTTCCATAGGAATAGGACCGGAAATTTTAGGATTTAATGATAAAGATGGAACACGATGGTGTTTTTCTTTGCTTCCAGTCGGTGGATATGTGATGATGCTTGGGGATGGTGATGTTGCATCTTCAACTGAAGACGAGGAATCTTTGAAAGGCCTAAGCGAAGAAGAAAAGCAGCAATCATTCCCTGCAAAAAGCAATTGGGAAAAAATTTTAATAGCGTTTTGCGGACCGCTTTTTAATTATCTTTATGCTTTCGTAGTAATTTTCTTCATGGGAATATTTTATGGAACACCGACCTACGAACCAATAATTGGAAACGTATTGAAAGACAGTCCAGCTGAAAAAGTTGGAATCATGAAAGGAGATAAAATTATTTCCGTCGATGATCAAGCTGTTGAAAGATATAGAGATGTTATTTTGAAGATTTTGGATAATGAATCCGGAGAAGTAAAATTCAAAATAGAAAGAAATGGCGTACAACAGGAAATCGTTGTAGCTCCAGAAATAAAAGAAGTAAAAAAAATAATTGGAGGAGTGAAAAAAACAAAAATCGTTGGCATTGTATCGGGAGAGCCAGTTTTCAAAGAAAGAGGCATACTAGAATCGATACAATTAGCGTTTGAAGAATGTTTCAATGCAACAAAAGAAATGTGTACAATGTTTTCAAAACTGTTTGCTGGAAAAAAATCTCTTGACGATTTTGGAGGAGTTGTGCGTATGGCAGAAGTAGCCGGAGATCTTTCAAAAACTGGAAGTTTCGCCCTTTTAATTATGTTTACTGTAACTTTGTCACTTAATCTTGGCTTCATAAATTTATTTCCGCTGCCAGTGTTGGATGGAGGCAGAATTTTGATATCTTTCATTGAAGAAATCACTAAAAAAAAGTTTAATAAAACGTTACAAGAGTATGTTATGATGGCGTGCGCAATTTTGTTGATGTGCTTGATGTTGCTAACAACTGTAAATGATGTATTGCGCATTGAAGTAGTAAGCAAATTTGTTTCTAGTATTATGGGATAGAGTTTTATGAAAAAAACATTGGGAGTTGTCTATGTATTGAGTTTCTGCAGTATTTTTGCGGACGTTGTAGATAAAATTGAGTTTGAAGGGCTGGACAGGGTCGAAAAGGAAGCAATCCAAGATTGTATTACAATCAAACCAAACAAAAATTATGATCAATCTGATATAGATACAACATTGAAAGCCCTTTTTAAGAAGGATTTCTTTTCGTACGTCAAGTTCATAAAAAGAGGAAATACATTGGTTGTTAAATGCACTGAAAAACCGATGGTAGATAAGGTATCTTTTGAAGGAAATGATGCTGCTAGCGATGATGTTTTGAAAAATATAATCAATGGACGTGTCGGAGAAGGACGTTTATTCAGTATCCACACAATAAAAGATATTCTTTCGGATTTTCAAATGGAGTACAAAGCGCTTGGGTACTGTTCTGTGATTATTACTCCAAAAATTATTAGGCATAATGGAAATAGAGTTAATATCGTTTTTGAAATTATAGAAGGATCAAAAACAACAGTAAAAAAAATTCTGTTCGTCGGAAATAAAAATTTCAGCGATGATGAATTGAAGGATTTACTCACAACAAAAGAGGCAAAAATATGGCGCTTCTGGGATTATGAGAGCCACGTTTTCAGAGAAGATAAAGTAGACGTTGATACAGAAACTTTGACAACCTTTTACAAAAATAACGGATTCCCGTTTTTTATGGTAACTTCGGTTTCTGCAGAAATGGATTTTGACAGAAAATCTCACTATTGCACATTTGCAGTGGAAGAGGGAGACAAATATACTATCAAAAATGTTTCTCTTAAATCAAAGGTTTCTAAAATAAAAGCTAAAGATTTCGAAAAATACGTAGTGCTTCCTAGCGGATCCGTTTACAACGAAGCTTTGATTACTGCAAATAGAGATATGATTCGAGGCAAAGTGGCTATGGAGGATCATCCTTTCACAGACGTAGTTGTTGCCGTTGACTACGATAAAGTTAATAAAACGGCCGACATAAAGTATTCCATCGTTGAAAAAGCAAAAGCATTCATTGAAAGAATCGAAATAGTAGGAAATAATCGCACGCTGGACCGTGTTATTCGTCGCGAGTTTTCAATACATGAAGGCGATGCATACAATGTCTATAAAATTCAGAGAACAGTTGAATGTCTAAAATCAATTGGATATTTCGACGACGTGCATGTTAGTGATTCGCCAGGTTCTACAGATGATAAGAAGGTATTGGTTGTATCAGTAAAAGAAAAAGAGAGTACTACACAACTCCGCTTTGGGTTAAATGTAAGCGATGCTGATGGTTTTGGAGGATTTATCGGTTTTGTTGAAAATAACCTGAACGGAAGTGGACAAACTCTCTCTGCCGATATTTTCTGGATGCAAAAATATTACGGATGTAAGTTTAATATTTTCGATCCGCATTTTATGGATAAAAATTTCGGAGCTGGACTATCTGTTGGTGCCCATCAATACAACAGAAAAAATATTGATCGGAGCGTTACGAAGTCGGCATATCTATCTCCATATATTCGCTACGCGATAACTGAGCGCATAGGACATAGAATTGGATACACTATATCTTTTAACGACAGACGTTGGTGGGATAGGTCATCAAGTAGCATGTTGGATAAAGTTCCGCCTAATGTTCCAGTTTATCTCACGAGAGATGAATATGGTCGGTACACTTGCAGCGAAATTTCTTCCGTTTTGTCCTATGATAGAACAGATAATCCATATAGTCCGCGTGCAGGATATGATGTTTCTTTGACAAACTCATACGCAGGTGTTGGCGGCAGCGTACGATATTTCAAAAACGAAATAGAAGGCAATTACTATCACGCCCTGACTAAAAAGCTGACTTTCATTGCTAGCGCTAGTGTTGGTCACATAAAAGAAATCAGAGGGACGCGCAATGGACACCGTTTCACTCTTGGCGGGGATGGCGTAAACATGCGTGGTTTTGATTCGTACGGCGTTGGTCCGAGGGATGCTGCTACTGGGGATAGCGTTGGTGGAAACAAGTACTGGGCGCTAAGTTTTGTCGTGAAAGCTCCCCTTTCCAGCAGAGAAATCGGAGTAGATGGGAAAGTTTTTGTCGATTTTGGCAGTGCATGGGGATCAAAATATAACAAATCGCAGATCAAAGATTCCAGTGCGATCAGGAGTTCCGCAGGAATAGCTATTGAGTGGGCAAGATCTCCGCTTGGCGTTCCTTTGTCGTTCGTTTTTGGATTCCCGATAAAGAAAAAATCGTTTGATGAAAAACAAACATTCACACTAACTGGGTTTATGTAATGAATAAAATGAAAAATGTATTTTTGATGTTTGCGCTTTGCGCTTTTCAGGCTGAGTGCTTTGCTTCTTCGGCAATATTAGATCTGAAAAGAATAGCAACTGAATCGGAAGCTGGAAAAGATATAGAGAAGCAGATTGAGAAACTGAATCAAGATGCTAGTAAAGATCTTGAAGAATTAGAGTCACAAATAAAGTTACTCGATTCTAAAAAGAAAAAATCAGCTGAAGACTCGCGAAAAATAGAGGAGCTGCAGGTATTGCTTTATGATATGGTGCGTACAAAAAAATACCAAATTACAGAGGCTTACAAAAAAGCTGTTGCTATTGTAGACAGAGAAATGAAAAAGATTATAGAAAAAATATGCAAAAAAGATAGATACAAAGTTGTTATAAATTCTGACGCAATTGTGTATGCAACACAGGAATGCAAAGACATCACCGGAGATGTGATATCAGAATTGAATAGACACTGCAAAGAGGTAAAGGTTGAAATTACTGAACAGAAGTAGAGGCTTTTGGTGATAGATAAAATTTTTTTTGAAGAAATAAAAAAGGTGAAGGTTTTCGAGCTTGCCGCCATGTGTGATTTTAAAATTATCGGAAGCTGTGATTTTGAAATTTCTGGCGTTGCTACTCTAAAAAATGCAACTGCCAGTGAATTATCTTTTTTTGGTAATCGAAAATATTTGGCTGACCTGCGCACAACTTCGGCTGGAGCAGTTATTCTTACGGAAAATAATGTTGCAGATCTTCCCAGTAGTGTAGTTGGACTTGTTTATCCGAATGCAACGATAGGCTACGCGAATGCGCTAAGTATCTTATATCCAAAGGAAAAACATATATCCAAAATATGTGAAACTGCAAAAATTCACGAATCTGTGCAAATAGGATCAAATCCTTTCGTCGGAGAATATGTTGTTATTGAAGAGAATGTAATTATAGGAAATGACGTCGTTATCGGGCACAATTGTGTTATAGAAAAAGGATGCAAAATTGGAAATAACGTGTTTATTCACGACAGCGTCACCATTTCACACAGCATTATCGGTGATAATGTTTCGATTAATTCAGGAGCGCGTATCGGTGAATCCGGTTTTGGAATAATTCCAACCGGAAAAGAAATGATACATGTAAGACAGCTGGGACGAGTTGTCATCGGAGATCGCGTTCGCATCGGAGCTAATACAACAATCGACAGAGGCAGCGTTGAAGACACTACCATTGGTGATGATACAATAATCGACAATTTGGTGCAAATTGCACACAATGTTTGCGTCGGGAAAAGATCAATTCTTGTAGCGCAAGTCGGCATAGCTGGAAGTACAAAAATCGGAAACGACGTTGTTCTAGCTGGGCAGGTGGGCGTTTCTGGCCATATAGAAATCGGAGATGGAGCAATAGCTGCGGCGAAAAGTGGCATTGCTTCAAGTGTTGAAGCTAAAAAAATAGTTGGAGGTATTCCGGCAGTTGATGTAAATATATGGAAAAGACAAGCGGCATTTTTGAAAATGTCAGTTACGAAGAAAAAGCAGCCTGAGGAGGTATAGTGAGCCTAGAAAAAATGATTAACCAGGAATCGATAAATTTGGATATAAATCAAATTAAAGATTGTCTTCCACACAGATATCCTATGCTCATGATAGATCGAATAGAAAATTTAATCCTTGGAGAAAGCGCAACCGGTATTAAAAGCGTTACGATAAATGAGCTTTTTTTTCAAGGACATTTTCCTACAAAACCAATTATGCCCGGTGTGCTAATCGTAGAAGCAATGGGGCAAACAGCTGGAGTTGTCGTAGCAAAAACTATGCAGCTGGAAAAAAATGGTGGATTGGTGTATTTCATGTCTATGGATGGCGTGCGCTTTCGAAAATTGGTCGAACCAGGAGACGTACTTCATCTAAATGTGAAAAAAGATAGAGCTCGCAATAATGTTTGGCGTTTTAAAGGTGAAGCGTATGTAAGAGACGCTTTGGTCACTGAAGCAACTTTTACGGCAATGATAGTACTTTAGGAGATAAGTGTTGATACATCAAACTGCAATAGTATCTTCGTCTGCAAAAATTGGAAAGGATGTTAAAATAGGTCCATATTCCATCATAGGCAGTAATGTTGAGTTAGACGATAATGTCGAAGTTATGTCTCATGTTTGCATTGATGGATTTACTAAAATAGGAGAAGGAACGCGCATTTTTCCATTTGCGGTGATTGGTTATGCTCCACAGGATTTAAAATTTAAAGGCGAAAAGTCGCAACTTATAATTGGCAAGCATAATGTAATTCGCGAGTATGTCACGATGCATCCGGGAACCGAAGGTGACTCTATGAAGACTGTTGTTGGCGATCATAACTTATTTATGATAGGTGTGCACATAGCTCATGATTGCGTTGTCGGCAGCAATATCGTTATGGGAAATAATGCGACTCTCGGAGGTCACGTAAAAATCGAGGACGAAGTGATCATAGGAGGACTTGCGGCGATTCATCAGTGGGTAAAAATCGGGTACGGCGCGATTATCGGAGGAATGTCCGGAGTGGAACGTGACGTAATTCCGCATGGAGCAGTAAAGGGAGAGAGGGCGCATCTGTATGACATAAACATCATTGGATTGCGGCGCAATGGTGTGGATCGTCACGAAATCACTACGTTGAAAAAGGTGTATAATATGATTTTTTCAGGAGATAATACACTGCTGCAAAATTTAGAAAGTGTCGAAAAATCTATAAAAGGATTGAGGACAGTTGATCGCTTAGTCGAATTTATGAAAAAAGACACAGACAGAGCTTTCTGTCTTCCAAAGGAAAGTATTTAATGCGATGATTGGTGTAGTTTGTGGTGGAGGTAATTATCCTCGTTTAATTGCTCGCGCATGCATAGAAAATGGACTTGATTTTTGTTTAGTCTTTATGAATGGATTTTGCAATACAGAAAATTGGCCAAGCGTTACAAGCATTACGATAAATTTCGGAGAAATAGGCAAGGCTGTTGATTTTTTAAAACAAAATAATGTTAAAAAAATTATTTTTGCAGGGAAAGTAAGACGGCCGGATTTCAATCAGATAACCATGGATAAAAAAGCTAGATATTGGTTGCTACGGCTCGGAAAGACCATCGGAGCTGGAGACGATGCACTGTTGCGAGCCATTGCTGATCTAATAAAATATGAAGGGTTCGAACTAATTTCTGGTACAAGTTTGTTGAAGAATATTTTTCTACCAGCTGGAATTTTTTCCGACAGAAAACCATTGCAAACGGATTACGACGATATCGATATTGGCATAGCAGCTGCAAAAGAGCTTGGACTTTCCGATATAGGACAGGCTGTAGTTGTTTGTAACGGGGAAGTTGTTGGCAAAGAGGATATTGATGGAACAAACGCTTTAATAGAAAAATCTGCAGCCGAATTAAATGGTGGAGGAATTTTGATAAAAATTTCAAAACCTCAGCAAGATGATCGCTTGGATCTTCCAACAATTGGTGTTGAAACTATTGAAATACTTCACAAAAATAAATTTGATGGAATTGTTATCGAGGCCAACAGATGTATTGTGATTAATAAGGAAGACGTCATCAAACGTGCCAATGAGTTGAATATTTTTATCCAATCAATTAATGTTTTTGCTTCTAAAATTTTTATCATTACAGGTGAAGCATCGGGAGATTATCTCGGCGGAAAATTGATGAATGATATTTATGAAATTCGAAAAGATAAGGTAGAATTTTTTGGAGTCGGCGGAGCGTGCATGGAGAAATCCGGACTCAAAAAATTATTTTCAATCGAACTGTTATCTATAATCGGAATTTTGGAAGTTATCGGAAAAATTTTTCGTGTAAAGAGATTGATAAGGAAAACTGTTAAAGCAATTTGCAGCTATCGACCTGACGTTATCGTCACAATTGATTCTTCTGGATTTACGCACCGCGTTGCGAAAAAAGTAAAAAAAATGGGATGCAAAATTCCGATAGTCCACTATGTTGCTCCTCCTGTTTGGGCATGGAGAGGATGGCGAGCAAAGTCTATGCATAAATTTTTAAATAAATTAATGGTTTTGTTTCCCTCTGAACCTGCATATTTTGAAAAGTACGGATTAAAGACAATATTTGTTGGCCATCCAATTGCCGTAGACTCTGATTTCGACCGGCCAAATACCGAACAATTGAAAGAATTTCACAATTTCATTCATAAAAATGAAAAAGAGGATTTCGTTGTGACTTTACTGCCAGGCAGCAGAGTGTCCGAAATAAATTACCATATGCCAATACTTAAAGAATTTGTGAAGCTGATGATCAAAAAACGGAAAAATGCAAAATTTATAATTCCAACAATAGAAAGCTTAGAACAAAAAATATATAAGATGACCAATGACTGGCCGCAAAAGCCACTGATCATTACAGATAAAAGGCAAAAAATTTTAGCTTATTATTCGTCGAATATTGCTGTTGCTGCGTCCGGAACTGTCACAATTGAATTAGCGCGAGTTGGACTTCCTTTTGTGGCGATTTACAAAACTTCTCTCATTACATATTGGATTGTAAAATTTTTAATAAAGGTAAAAAATGTTTGTTTAATAAATTTGCTATCGAAAAAGGTCGTAGTTCCTGAACTTCTACAAAATGATTGCACTGCGAAAAATATTTTTGATTGCGTAGAAAAAATACTGCGTTCAGAAAAATATGAAGAGCAAAAAAAAGTTTTTGAAAAGGTAATCAACATCATTCGTGGAGATCCAAAACGAGCAGCAACAGAAATACTTAACTCCACGGGCGATTTTTCGATCGATTCGACACGCAGCTACGCGGATGAAGATAAAATATCCTAGCGAACTTGTCGTTTTTATCTAAAAAAATGGCATCTGGATATTTTTTTAAATAACTTTTGTCGTCTGTGATTATCACATTTTTGTCTTTCGAACTGATTAGATAAGTGTCGTCATCGATTTTTTTTATACATTTTTTGCAAATATCAGAGCTGAATCTTTTGCGTTTTTCTAACCCAATTGATTTAACCCATGCCGAAGCAATGAATCGAAAATGGCTTAGGTCATTAAAACAAGCTGCATCATCTATTTTTACTCCGATTACCTTTGAATTTTGCGAAATAAAAACGTCCGGAGTCGGATTTAGATAATAATAAATTCCACCAACGATTGATCCGATGATTCCAAGAAAACGAATTTTATGGTGGAATAAAGTCAGTATTAATCCTGAAAAAATAAAAATAGCCATATTTGTCGCTGATGGAGCAGCCATTGTAAAATGAGATCCTGGCAATTGCGCAGATAACTCAGAAATTTTTATGAGTAATTGAGCTCCGTATCCCATCAAAATAATGAAAGGCTGCGCCCAATCGAACATTATGAAAAACAAAGCCATAACAGCTATCGGCATAATGAAGAATGACATCAGAGGAACCGATACAACGTTTGCTAAAATACTATTTAACGTCAACTGATTGAAAATACTCATAGAAAATATTGCCGTTGGAATGGATGCGACTAAAGTTGTAGCTACAATATTAAATATTGTTTTAAAAAATTTTGAAAAATCCCAGCAGTGTTCGTAAAAAGCGACGATAGCAATAACTGCTCCAAATGACATCTGAAAACTTGGAAATAAAATTACTTCCGGTGAGAATGTCATGATAATTGTTGAGGCAATCGCTACTGATCGCATCGTTAGCGCACATCTTTCTAGCAAAATTGCCAATATAATAATTGTATGCATTATGAACGCCCGCAAAGATGGTACTGAGCCTCCAGAGATTTGCAGATAAAATAGTACGACCACCCATGAAATTATGGCTGAAATTTTTTTTACATCATAAAACATTGAAATACGCGAAAAACAGCAGAAAAAAATTCGAAAGACCCAGAAAATAAAAAATCCAATTATCCCCATATGAAGTCCAGATATGGCAAGCAAGTGTGCCGTTCCAGAATTTGAGAAATTTCTTCGAATTTTCTTTGATATTCCAGATCTATTTCCAGTAATGAGAGCTTTTGTGACTGCGGCAACATCTGCTGAAAGGTATTGCTCAATCTTTTTATCCAAATAATGACGCAATTGTTCAATAAATAATTTTATAGACGTTCGCTTAGGTTTTTTTAGAATTTTGGGCTGAGATACTACGAATCCGCGAGCACTTATCTTCTTGAAATACTGCTGTTTTTTAAAGTCGTAAGCGCCAGGAAAAGCCTGTCCTTTTATCGGAGATAAAATTGCTCGAAATAAAACTTTTGACCCAGGAACGTAATCAACTTTTGACTTCATCGCTTTTTTTCCACGCCATGTGAGATGCAATTTATTTAAGTTTTTGTACTTTTTGCTCCGCACATTATCGACGATAAAGGTTAAACCTTTCTCTGTCTTTTCACACAACTCCACTGTAGCAACCAGCGAAGTGAATTCATCTGTTTTTTTTGATAACATAAACGTATCTACAGTTTTCGTACGCAACTGCGAAATAAAAAAACCAAAACTAACAGTCAGTAAAACGCAAAAAAAACATCTGTATGTTTTTGCGTATACTGATAACAACAGTAATAGAATGAAGCTCGTTGAGCTTAATAAAAAATTTGGTTCATTATCAAGAAAAAAATAAATAGCGATCCCTATGCCAATTCCAACCGGAATAAGATTCGGGAATCTATTCTTTTCGCTTTCGCAAAAATCATAAAAAATATTTTGAAATTTACCGCTGCACATTTACTCTCAAACATTCAATATGTAAAATACACACGATTGCTTTATTAAGGGTAAACGATGGATACTAAAATTTTTTCGGAACAAGCAGCGCTGATGGTTACACGTTTTGCTCCATCTCCAACTGGATTTTTGCACATAGGAGGCGCGAGAACAGCGCTTTTTAATTGGTTATTGGCCAGGCATTACGGAGGAAAATTTCTCCTGCGAATCGAAGACACTGATCGGGAGCGCTCCACAAAGGAAGCCGTGGACGCCATCTTTGATGGGCTGCGTTGGCTAGGAATAGATTGGGATGATGAACCAGTGTTTCAATCATCTAGATTGCAGCATCATGTTGAATTAGCAGAGAAATTAGTGCGTGAAGGAAAGGCCTATTACTGTTATTGTACTCCGGAAGAGCTCGAAGCGATGCGTGAAGAGGCTAGAGCAAATGGACAGTCTCCAAAGTACAATGGTAAGTGGCGAAACCTCGATTCGAATAAAGCTCCATCTGGGGTAAAACCAGTCATTCGTCTAAAAGCACCCACCGGTGGCAATACGTCTCTGTCAGATATAGTTCAGGGGACTGTAACAGTATCGAACGATCAACTCGATGATATGATTTTAGTGCGCAGTGACGGAACTCCTACATTTATGTTATCAGTTGTTGTAGATGATCATGATATGGGAGTAACGCACGTAATTCGCGGTGATGATCACTTAACGAACACGTTTCGACATATACAAATATTTAACGCTTTTGGTTGGGATATTCCGCAGTTTGGGCATATTCCGCTGATTCATGGTTCAGATGGAGCAAAATTGTCTAAACGTCATGGAGCTCTTGGAATTGACGCATACAGTGACATGGGATATCTTCCAGAAGCAGTTTGCAATTGTCTGCTTCGCCTAGGGTGGGCTCACGGAAATGACGAAATAATATCAAAAGAACAGGCAATACAGTGGTTTACGACAGAGAATCTAGGAAAATCAGCATCGCGCTTAGATTTCATGAAGCTTGATAATTTGAATGGACACTACATGCGCGTGGCCGACAATGATCGTTTGTTAACGTATCTTTTGGGCATGATGAAAGATGTTTCAGATGAAAAACGGCAGCGTTTACTGAAAGGAATGAATGGATTAAAGCAACGTGCAAAAACTTTAATCGAGTTGCGTGATCTTGCGTCGATTTACACAAACGATTCTGTTGGTGTAAAGCTAACTCTCGAAGAAAAAGAAACTTTAGATATTACTTTTCAAAAGTTGAAACTTATCGTAGATTGGACTGAAGAAAATATCGAAAACGAATTGAGGATGTTAGCTCAAGCATCTAATCTTTCGTTCGGGAAAGTAGCTCAAGCGCTAAGAAATGCGCTAACTGGGAGGAAGATCACCCCAAGCATATTTGATATGTTGGTTTCTTTTGGGAGAGATGAAAGTTTGAGTAGGGTTAAATCGTTTTTTATGTAAAATTTATTTTATAAAGTTGTGTTTTTTAGGAGGTACTATGGTAAAGATTAAGTCTGTGTTTTTGGGAGCGATTGCTGCTTGCTGTTATGTTTTAGCTGAGGAAAATGCTCAAACTGATACTTTGACTATCGAAGAAGCAGTTGTTGCAGCATACAATAACAATATGGGATGGCGTGCAAGTCAAACTGATAAAAAAAGTGCTGAAGAGTCTCTTACTCAAGCAAAAATGATGATTTTGCCTGACATTCAAGGAAGAGTATCTACTAGTAGATCTGGGAACAGAGATTCTACTCACCAAAGTGGTCTTTCCGAAGAATTACATGATAAAACAACCCAAACATCTCTTGCATTAACAATAAGGCAAAATTTATTTAATGGTTTTGCAACTGTTAATAGAGTAAAAGCATGTACTAATGCTGCAAAATCTTCAGATCACAAATTAAAATTTGATGAACAGAAGCTGATTCTTCAAGTAATTAACGCTTATACCAGCATATGGGTTGGGCGCCAAAAAGTTGCAGCACTAAAAAAGAAAGAGGAAAATCTTAAAAAAGCAATGGATTCAAAAAATACTAGCTTGGAAGCTGGGGCCGGAACTCCATCCGAACTTGCTCAAGCAAAAGCTAACTATAGCAAAGCAGTCTACGAAAGAATTGAAGCTGAAACCGAATTATTCACTGCTGAAGCTGATTTCACAAAGCTAACAAATATAGAAGCTAAAGACAAAAATATAGAGTTACCAGATTTAGATATCCAACTGCCAGAGAACTTAGACGAATTAATTGCCAACGCAATGGCGTTGAATCATAGTGTATTATCAAAGAAATTCGAAGAGCGCGCGGAGTTCGATAACCTAAATGTAGCTCGAGGCGCATTGTTTCCAAGTTGTAATTTAACAATAAGTGCGAATAGAAATTTTCGAAGGGATACTAGGGAAAAGCAGCTGTTGAGGCAAAAGCAGCTGTTGCCGGCAACTGATACTACACAAAATGCTGTTTCAGCTTCTCTAGAAGTTGATATTCCGATTTTTTCAAATTCTCCATCATCGGGTAATAGCTATTCATCCATTGCAATTGCCAATCAACGTGCTCTTAAAGCAAAATTTTCAGCAGAAGATGCTCTACTTGAAGTAAAAAAAGAGTGCGTTGACAACTGGAACAAATATATATCAGCTGGCGCAATGATAAAGTCAAGTCGTTCCGCAGTAAAAAGCGCTGAATTAAGTACAGAGAGTAACATTGAAGAAAATGTAATGGGAACAAAATCGAATACGGAAGTCTTAGTTGAGGAAAATCAATTGCTTGACGCAAGAATTAATCTCGCGAATTCGCGAAAGCAGAAAATAATGTCCGCAATGACGATTTATGCGTTGTCTGGAAATCTCAGCTTGCATACGCTATTAAAGAAGAAGTAATACTAATGTGATCGGAGTGATTAGAAGGATGACTGATAAAAACCTAGAGATGTCATTGGATGATGTACTGTCGTCAATTCGAAAAATGATGATAGATGATGAGCCGCCGGTTCTAGATCTAACCGATATGGTCAAGCCAGACGGAAGTATTGTAAAAATAAAAAATACAGAAAATACAGATATGGGGGCTTTTTTAAAATTTGTGCAAGAAAACTCAAATTCAACTTCTGGTTCAGCTTCTGCTTCAGCTTTGAACCAAAAGCATCTTAAAGAAGATTTTACGCAGCAATTGAAAACTGGTCAACTTGTTTCTGCTGATATTTCTAGTTGTCCTGTTGTTTCTTCATCCGAAAGAAAAGTTGATAAAAATGAGGCAATTTTAGAGTTGTTAAAAGAATTATCTGAGCCTTTAATTAGCAAGTGGATCAATGATAATCTTCCTGATATAGCTAAACGATCAGAGCCTTTAATCAATAAATGGATCAGTGACAATCTTCCTGACATAGCTAAACGAGTAATTGAAGAAAGAGTAATGGTGATGGAAAGGAAAATTCGTGATTTGCTCGAAAAATATCCAATATAATTTTAAAATAATTGTCACGCTATTTTCTGCTTTTATGATTTTTTCTGCACAAGCGAGATATAGCGCGGCTGATTTTATTTTAAAAAATGGACTTAGAGTTATTTGTATCGAAAAAAAATCATCTCCCATTATTTTCTTCTCGATTTGGTATAAATGTGGATCGAAAGATGATGCGATTTCTAGATCTGGAGTGGCTCATTATCTGGAACATATGGCATTTGCTTCCAACAAGATGGAATTCAACAACTTTTTGGAAGACGTTGGAGCATTCAGAAATGCTTTCACTTCTATCAATGTAATTTGTTTTCATGAAGTAGTTCCAAAAGAAAATATAGAAACAGTTTTTGAACATGAAGCTATGCGAATGACTTCGCTTGACATCGATGATAACGCTTTTCTATCGGAAAAAAATGCAATTCTTGAAGAGCGCAGTATGAGAATCGATAATGATCCAAACGGTGAAGCACAAGAGTCGTTCCTTGCCAATATTTTTAATCGCGAAATTGGGGGTATAGAAATCATAGGATGGAGGCACGAAATAGAATCCATACAAAAAGATGATTTATATCAATTTCATGACAAATGGTTTGCGCCGAATAATGCTGTAATTGTTATTTCCGGAGACTTTGATTTACAAAAAATAAAAAAGCTAGCAGAAAAATATTTTGGAGAAATTCCTCAGAAAGAAATCTGTAACATTTCAGAAAAAAAAGAATCAACGATATACCAAAAAGAAGTAAAATGTGGATCTCCCAAAAATGGATCGCTTTCTTTGGTGGAGTATTTATATGCAGTACCTTTTTTATCCAAGCAAAATCTGAGAAAAGCTATAGCGCTTGAAGTAGCGTTTATGGCTATAAATCGCCCAACCTTTTTTGTAAAAAAAATATTGAAAGATGTAATGAATCGAGCATCTAAAATTTCGTTCGGATACACTGATAGGATTTTTCAATATGATATTGCTTCAGTAGAATTTTCGGCTTCCTCAATAGATGATTTATATGAAATCGAAAACATATGGCGGCATTTAAAAAAGAAAGTGGTTGAGGTTGGAATCTCAAAGTCAGAATTGGACGCTGTAAAACGACAATATCTTCTTTCACTTGCATATAAAAAAGATGACATTGTGAGTATGTCGAATTATTTTGGATGGTTGCTTGTGTGTGGATACTCTATGGATGAAATTCAATCGATTGATGATATAATTCAGTCAATTTCTGAAAAAGAATGCAACGATCTTTTGTCGCAGGTTTTTTCGCAGGATCCATGCGCCATTTTAAGAGTTGTACCAAAGGGATACGATCGTGAATAAAAAACTTTTTTCAATTGTTATATCCGTATTTTGTTGTAGCATTTCAAATGCTAGTGATCTAAAAGAGTTAGTAAGTTCCGCCGGCATCAATTTTTTATTTATCAAAGATAGCAGCTCCAATTTGGTACATATGAAAATCGCTTTTAGAAATGCCGGCTCAGCTCATCAGGAGAAAAGTAAAGTTGGACTTCCATTATTTTATTCAACAACAGTTTTTTGCGGCACGGGAGCGTACTCCAAGGATAAATTCGCAGAGGCCTGCCAAGATTTGTCCGCTAATATACTTTGTAAAAGTGATATGGACAATTTTTATTTTTCTCTCACTGCTCCAACAACAGTTTTAAAGCAGTCCGCCACTCTTTTTAATATAGCAATAAAATCCCCAAATTTTGAAGAAGATAAAGTCAAAATAATACAGAATAGCGTAATGTGCTTCATTCAAAATCATGCTGCAAATCCAGAACAAATTGCATCATCTTCGATTCTTCCATCAATAATTTTTAAATTGCATGACTACGAAAGTGGAGAGTTTGGTTATCCGGAAGATTTCATGAAGTTATCAATTAAAGATCTGAAAAATTATAAAGCAATATTTCTCGTAACCAGCAACGCAGAAGTGTGTGTATATGGCAACATCTCTGAGGCAGAAGCTATTGCGTTGGTCGATCAAGTTTTTTCAGGAATCGAAAAAAGAACAAAATCCGAAGATAAAATTAAAGACGTTACGCTGCAGCAAAAATCAGAAACGAAAAAATATTACGCAGATGGACCTCAAAGCTCCGTTTTTTTCGTGCTAAAAACTGAGCGTCCTCTATCTGCAAAACGGTATGCTGCGTTGCTATTGTATAGAATCCTAGGAGAAGGCGGTGCTTTTAAAGCAAGAATTCTATCACGGTTGCGTACGGAAAAAGGATTGATATATAGCGGAGGTGTAAGCACTATTGATTTGAATCACGCAAGCTATATTTTTGGATCTTTGAAAACAGACAATTCTAAAGTTCAAAGCACCATAGAATTGCTGAAAGTAATTCTGAAAGAATTGCGAGAAAAAGGTATAAACGAATCAGAATTGCAATTCGCAAAAAACAATATCAAAGGATCAATGCTGGTTAAGTTGCGAACTTCAGACGCCATTTGCAGTTTTTATTTTAACAGAAAATTGCAAGGACTAGGAACAATGATGCTATCAGATACAATAGAGAAAATCGATAAAGTTTCGTTGAAAGAAGTCAATGCTATCGCTAATGAAATCCTGGACGAAAATAATATGCTGTTTTTGGTGATAGGAGGAGGCGAAAAATGATTAGACTCCTCGCAATTTTGCTGCTCTTTTTCGCACAATCATTTGATTGCAATTCTTTTCGCAGTTCAGAAAAAAAAACACAAAAATGTGTACTGAGTAACGGTGTTAATGTAGTATTATACGAAGATTTTCGCATGCCTGTTGTTATAGTAGGATTGATTTTTCACACTGGATCGTTTGACGCTCCTGATCATCAAAAAAACATTACATCAATAATTGCAGAAAATTTTATCGATGAAATAACTCATAAAAAAATGTTGGATCTTGGAATATCCTACGATGTGAATGTTTCTGGGCGATATACAGAAGTTATCGCAAAAATGAATCCAAAATACATCACTAAATTTCTTCAAATAATGTGCGAAAACGAATTTTCTTTGAAAAACTTCAATGTACTGAAGAAACAGTTAGTAATCAATGGAAATCTTGCGCATAATTGTCATCAGAATACTGTATACAATAAAGTTTTGACCGAAATTCGGTATAAAAATTTTAGTGTTGACGAAGTATTTAATGAAGAGAAACTAGCTTCTATTACTTTCGACGATGTAATTAAATATTTTGAGAAACATTATAAAAGATGCCATATGTCTATAGTAGTTAGTGGAGCGATTGGGTACAAAAATCTGATAAAAGTATTGCAGTCAACAATATGTAATCGACCTCCAAGCGAATTTGTATCCAATGATGTTTGCCTTAATCAAATTTTTAAAGAGATATATATTGAAAACAAGTATGTTAGCAGATCAGTACGGTATTTTTATAAAATCTCGAGCGAAGATATGCCGTTGGAACGTGCGTTTTTTCGTATTTTTGATAGTGAACTACTTGATTTTTTTAAAAAATCCAATGCCATGATTTCTGACTATTCTTGCTTCAATATAATTTCAAACGGATACTGCATACGGCAAATCATCTTCTACCCAAAGCCGGACGTATCTTTAGTTGATTTTCAAAAAGCTTACGATATTTTCGTAGATCGCATTTGTAGAAGAGAAATCGCGCCAGATACTTTAAAAAAAATAAAATTGCTTGATAGTTATGCTCAACAATTTTTATCGTCTGATCTGCGCGCAGTATATTTAAAAATAAGAGACAATTATTTAAATGGATTAGATGAAAAAATAGATATATGCGATACGAAACAATTTAATTTGTTTGGTGAAAGAATTTTAAAACAAAATCTGATTTTGAAAATTGTTACAAAATACAAACCGGATAAGTAGAAATGTCGCGAAGATTGAAAATAATAATTACAGTCATATTGATTGTTTTGATTTCCGCTCCAATTTTTTTAAAAAAAGAAAAGCAGTTTATCAAAATTTTTGAATCTGCAAATAGCTACGGCGTAAAAGCGTATCAAGTGCGCGTAAAGAGTGATAAAGTTGTGTATGTAAAATGCAAATTTAAAAATGCTGGAGTACTGCACAACATCCAGGAGAAACATGGAATTTCAGCTATTGTTGGAACTATCATATGCAGAAAAATTGGGGAGTTGTCTCCGGAAGAAACCGAAGAGAAGTTGAATGAACTTGGCGTAGGTCATTTTAACATTAATGCTTTTGGAGATGATTTTGAATTATCGTTTTTTGTTTTAAAAGATAAAGCTGCAGATGCGCTGAAGTCTTTATCGCCGATTTTTTCAAAACCAATTTTTTCAAAAAATGATTTGGAGTTTGTAAAAGGTAGATATCCAGCAATTTTAGACCCAGAAATATCGCCTCCAAAGGAATTGCTTTTTGATAAAATGATGAATATGTTGTATCCACATAATGGATACGGGTTGAATAATACTGGCACTGCTCAGGCCATAAACAGCATCACCAAAGACGATATCGATGATTTTATACACAACAATTTTTCAAAAGATAATCTTGAAGTCTTTTTTGCTGGGGATGTATCTCAGTCAGAAATCGAATTATATATTGAAACGCTATTTGATGGATTACGCGAAAAAGGTGAAGAAAAATCCCAAAATTTAGATATATCTGCAAGTCATCCATCGGAAGATAATTTTTCAGTTATTTACAAAAAAAACATGGGAAATGCAATTGGAATAGCAACTGGAATTCGCTTGGACAATCTGAGTAACAAAGAAAAAGCTACGGCCTACATAATATTGAAAAATTCATTTGATGGAAAAATTGGAGATTTTCAAGCTGGATTAAGATCACAAAACATCGCATACTCCGTTGATTCAGGTTATCTACAAAGGCAGCTTTCTAACGTTTTTTATTTTTTCATTTTCATTGATAAAAAAGATCTGGAGAAATATAAAAAGTATGCTGAAGAAAAAATATCAACATATCAATACAAATTAAATTTGAAAGATTTAAGTTTTTTTCAAGACAGTATCGCGATAAGTTTGCGCAACGGTTTTACCAGCATCGCACATATCGACAAACAAATTGAATACAATTTACTTCCATTCTCAGAAATTACGCAAAATGACATTTTAGAAGTTGCAAGAAAAATTTTTGATAAATCTTCGATAAGGACTGTTTATATTATGGCTGATTGATGTGTAAAATGCCGGGAAATTCAAGCTTTTCATCTGGGAATTCTTCCCATAAACTTATGATATATCCACCTAATCCTGATCCAATTGGCTTTGCAGCAACCGCTCCCACAGATAGAAGCTGTTCCACGTGATTAGACATAGATTCGTTATATAATCCCCACTTGTAAAAAGTATCATTTGCCAGCATTATTCCATCCCTCAGTTCGCGAAAATTTGATTTTTTGAAAGCGTCTTCGCACATATCCGATGCTAAATTCATCTGGCAATTCAACTCGATAGCTATTTTTTCGTTTCTTAAAAAAAGATCTTTAACAATGCCTATGCAATCAAAAGTCATTGATTTTTTTCCTGAATACGTGAGAAGCATATTTGGCCAAAAACTCGGTTCTAGAAATTCGATTACACTATTTTCTTTGAAAATAATCGGCCTATTTTCTAAAGCCACAGCAATGTCTAATCCACTGCTTTTTCTATGAAAATAGTTTTCCATACATCTGGCAAGCGTAAACACATCGTCGCAGTATCCGTTGTGTTGAAATATTTTAGCGATGTTGGCGCATATTGCAGCTGAACTCCCAAGCCCACTTTGGATTGGAATATCGCTTTTTATTTCGATATGACCTGAGATTTTTTCTAATGGAATGCCTAGCAATTCACATCCAATCCTAAGTAAAGCGAAAATTGTATCTTCCGAAGATTTTTCACTATTTGTTATAAAAAAATCACCTTTTCTCTCGAAAGAAATACAATTTGAAAAATTGCGCAGTGGAAATGCGATCGCTTTTCCACCTCGTACAACAGAATACTCTCCGCAGAGTATCCATTTAGCAAAACTTGAGAAGCTTATCATTGTTCATCCCACAGCGGAGCCGTAATACTTTTTAAAAATTCTTTGTGAGCAAGTACTTCATCATCCGATGGTAGAAAAAAACGCTTTGTATTAACTTTTCTCCGCCTATGGATCACAGTGTCAGATGCCGACATTTTTTCCTTATTTTCAGAAAAAAGAGAGCTTTGACGTCCTCCAAGAAGATTTATGTATACTTCTGCCAACAGCTTACAGTCAATTAAAGCTCCGTGGGTAACACGTTCTGACGCATCCACCTCGAATTTTTTGCAAAGAAAATCTAGATTTGCCGGTATCCCCGGAAATTTTTGCCGAACTATCTGCAACGTATCTACTGTATTTTCAATATCAAGCAGCGGCTTATTAATTCTTTCAAGCTCACTGTTGAGGAACATTATATCGAATTTTGCATTGTGTATAACAAGCGTTGAATCTTTTATAAAATCCAGAAAATCATCAGCTATTTCGCAAAAAAGCGGCTTTCCCACCAACATTTCATTTGTGATTCCTGTTATGGCAGTTGCTTCCTGAGATATTTCTCGTTCTGGATTAACATACACCTGGTAAGTGTTACCCGTTGGAACGTGATTTACTAGCTCAACACATGCAATATCAACGATACGATCCCCGTTTTTGGGATCTAACCCTGTCGTTTCAGTATCAAGCACAATTTCTCGAATATATTGGGAAATATTCACAATCTATAAACTTTTTCATGGCATCATCGGTCATTATAGCACTTTTTGGAGAAGAGTTAAGTGGCGATTTTATCAAAAATTTTAGTTTTGGACGACGAGGAAGATACTCAAGATCTATTTCAGCAAAAGTTTCGTCATCAGATTTCAAGCAAACTCTATGAGTTTTCTTTTGCCAGTGGTCCTGAGGAGGCATTAAATTTATTAAAAGGTAAGGCTTTTGATATTTTTGTATCTGACATAAACGTTGCAGGAATGGACGGAATAAGCTTTATAGCTCAGCTACGCAAAGAATATCCGTTGATGAAATCAATTGTTATATCAGCCTACGGAGATATGAACACTTTGCGAGCCGTCATGCGTGGAGGTGCTCATGACTTCGTTATTAAGCCGATTGATTTTAAAGATTTTTCCGATACGTTGGAAAAAACTATACATGTTGTGGAAAAATTAAAACAAGTGGAAGCAACAAACAAAAAATTGTCTGCAATTTCTGATGAATTAGATGTTTCCGCTAAGCTTCAAAAAAGCATCCTTCCTGGAAATGTAGTAAAGAAGGGAAATATTGAAATTTGGGCTGATACAACGCCGGCTGCTGAAGTCGGGGGGGATTTTTATGATTTTTTCTGGCTGAGCGAAACAAAACTCGGAATAGTAATAGCTGATGTATCCGGAAAAAATGTTTCAGCTGCCATGTTTGCACTGATTGGAAAAACATTAATAAAGTCATTTTCGAAAATTTATTCATCCCCTGCTGAATGCTTTAAAAATGTAAACAAAACTTTGTGTGGAGAAAACGTCACTTCAATGTTTATTACAGCAATGTATGGAATAGTGGACATAGAAAAAAATGAAATAGTTTACACAAACGCCGGACACCTGCCGATAGGCGTTATCCGTTCCAATCAAGAGCCAGAGTTTTTAGAATGCGATCCAGGAATGGCGCTCGGTATATTTGAGGAGGTAGAATTTATAGATAATCTTCATGTTTTTTCTCCTGGTGAAATGATCCTATTATATACTGACGGAGTACCAGAGGCAGTTAACAAAAATGGAGAAGAGTATGACTACGAGCGTTTTTCTGCAGCTTTACGGGAAAATTCGACGTTATCGCCAAATTTACTCACAAAAGCTTTGTTATCATCAATTAGAGAGTTCACAGATGGAGCTCCACAATCCGATGATATTACAACATTATGTTTAAAATATAGATTGAGGATTACACCATCATGCTAATTAAAATAAAAAACACTATAGAAGAAATCGGAAAATTGTGTGACAGTATTGGCGATTTTTGCAAAGAAAATGATATTTCTGATGAAAAATTTCATGACATTCTTTTAATTTTAGATGAAGTTGTCACAAATGTTATCAGTTACGCTTATCCAGATGGAGAGGAGCATGATTTTACACTGGAAATAGATAAAAAAGGCGATCGCATCACGATTAAATTAGTTGATAGTGGTATTCCATTCGATCCTCTAGGTAAGGTGGATCCTGACGTTGATTCTTCCATAGAAGAGCGCCAAATTGGTGGATTAGGTATTTTCATAGTAAAACAATTGTCTGAAGTAGTTGAATATTCGCGAGTTGATGACAAAAATCAGCTAACCATCATTGTTTCACTATTAAATAACGAGGCAAATGCTGCTACTAAAAAATAAGGAAATACTATATAATCCACAGCATTATTAGGGTGGATCATGGCTAAAGGCGAAAAAAAGTTTTACTGCAGCGAGTGTGGGGCTCGCTATCCGAAGTGGCTGGGAAAGTGTGAAGATTGTGGCCAGTGGAATTCTATAGTTGAAAACATTTCAGCAGGAGAAAAATCAGAAACAGGGAACTCGCGATTAAATTTCAAGACACTCGCCGCTCCGCAGGAAAGATTAGACAGAAAACTCAGCGACATAGGTGAATTTGATCGCGTCCTTGGCGGTGGAATCGTTTCTGGATCAGTCGTTCTTATAGGCGGTGATCCTGGAATCGGAAAATCAACATTATTGCTACAAATATCTGCAGCTTTATCACAGGACTACAAATGCGTGTACATTTCCGGGGAAGAATCAGCGGAGCAAATATGCATGCGTGCTGCTCGCCTTGGCGCCGGTGATTCCAGCGTGAAACTTGCGTGCGAAACAGACATTGACATTGTCTTAAATTCATTGGGAGAAGATGTAGATTTTCTCATCATAGATTCTATTCAAACTCTCCAGAGTTTTTCCGTAGATTCCATTCCAGGAACTGTTTCCCAGGTGCGCGCCTGTGCCTACAAACTAATAAATTTCGCAAAAACGACAAACACAACAGTATTTCTGATTGGTCATGTAACAAAGGATGGCGCAATTGCTGGTCCAAAAATATTGGAGCATATGGTTGATACAGTACTGTATTTCGAGGGTGAACGCGGAAACTCCTATCGCATTTTAAGATCCGTAAAAAACCGTTACGGTCCATGCGATGAGCTTGGAATTTTCGAAATGCAGCAGCATGGTCTTGTTGGCGTTTCTAACCCATCAGTCCTATTTTTAACCCAGAGAAGCGAGAGCGTTCCTGGATCTGTTGTTTTCTCCGGAATCGAGGGCACGCGCCCGATTTTGGTTGAAGTGCAAGCGCTTGTTTCCAAGAGTTATTTCTCAGCGCCGCGCAGAACTGTTGTCGGATGGGATATGAATCGGTTATTCACAATATTGGCCGTCATAGAATCGAAGTGCAAAATATCTTTTTCAGATAGAGATGTGTATTTAAACATAGCCGGCGGTTTAAAAATATCGGAACCTGCGTGCGATCTCGCTGTAGCCATGAGTTTATTATCTGCAAGGAGCGAAACGATCATTCTTAACGAAACCTGCGTTTTTGGTGAAATCGGATTAACGGGCGAAGTGAGATCAGTTTCTAGATGCTCAGAACGCATAAAAGAGGCCGAAAAACTCGGTTTTAAGAGAATTATTGCTCCGGCCTCCAACACTATTGTAAAAAGTGGCGATGGAGTGAAAATAGAAACCATTGAAACCATAATGAATGTCGTTGAATTGCTTGGAATAGCATACAAATGAAAAATAGTGAGTTTTTCAATTTTCTTGATTATATTTATATAGCTTTGATGTTTTTTTTCACAGTATCTGGGTTTGTACGTGGCTTTATCAAGGATTTTTTTGGCACATGCGCCTGGTATTGCAGCGGATTTATCGCAGTCTGGATAGCTCCGTACTTAATTCCGATTGTAGCTGAGCAAGTTAAAAATGTAACGCTGGTGCGCGTCGTATCCATCGCAGTTTCTTACTTGGCTGTGCTTATAGTACTGCTGCTGATTATCAATATAATATCGCAAAGCGTAAAGCATGGAATGCTGTCGGGGATTGATCGAGCGTTTGGAGTTCTGTTCGGTCTTTTCAAGAGCGTCGGAGTTTTCATATGTCTGCATGCTTTGATGATTACATTCGAGTTTCAAAAGGATAAATATTCATTTTTAAGAAATTCCAAGCTTTCTTCGATATTCTTCAATGTTGCTGAATTATTGATGCCTAGCATGATCAAACTAGGTTTGATTAGCGATGTAAGAAAACTTTCTTCACAAAAGAAAAAGAAAGCGATTATTGAAGAGTCGTTGCAGATAACTAAAAAGAGATCGGAAGAAAAAGTCGGTATAACTGATAAATTAAAAAATTTAATTATTGATCCTATTGTTAAGCTAAAAGCCGACTATGAATCAGATGAAACCCTTCCGATAACTCAAACTTCGGAGTCTCTAGAAGAGACTCCCAATACTGCAACAAAACGCCAACATAAAAAAACTGCAAAATTAAAAAGAACATCGCGAAAACACCTTGACAGCAGCGCCCTATAACAGTTATTTATAAGCAGCTGGAGGGATGGCCGAGTGGCTGAAGGCAGTGGTTTGCTAAACCGCCATACGGTTGAAAAGCCGTATCGAGGGTTCGAATCCCTCTCCCTCCGCCAGTAGCGTGACGCTGCGTACTGGATTTTTGTTGCATTTCTTGCCCGTATTACAGCACTAACTTGATTCGATTGAACGATAGAATTTCGAGAATCTATACATTTTTCTGATTATACATAGAAAACCATATCCAAAATTAATTGTTTATATAATTAATGGCAATCTTCTCGAGATGATTGGGTATAGAGGCATTAGTGAAAGTATTTTTACATTTTGAACAGGCCTTCACAAAAATAAAAAGCATGTTTTTTTATACTTGACTCTATAGTCATTCGCAATGAGAATCAGGATAAGGCTACTTGAAAATTCAGCATTACCTCAGCACTAAACTCCCGATTCTCATGTGGAATGAGTATATACACAGTATCTCATTAAATTTTGTAAAAGGCCGTGACAACCAACAATCCTAATGGTTTTCAGTGTTTAATAACTCTGAAATACGAGCAGCAATATCATTCTGTGATGTTGTTATTTCATAACTGCATCCAAAAATTCTTTCTACTGCAGTACCAACACATTCAAATGAAATGTCTTCATTTTCACTGACATTTGGATCAAAAATTGGAATTATAATACCAAATTTCCCTACAGCGACAAGCGATATAACAGAAAACATAGATGTATGTGACATGGACTCACTAGAAAAAAACGGTACCCTGCTTGTAATTGCTAAACAATTAAACATTGCGCCTTCTCCATTCGCTTCGCTTGCCAATTCTTCAAACGTACCGGACGAAAATTTCGTGTTACCATTCCATTTTATAGCATAGAAAGCGAGTTGCTTAGATACAAGAAGTTCTCTGATTCCGACAACCCAATCGTTCAAACCTTCGCACCTGTCAGCGCCTAACAACAACAACCCAAACGCAATTAACATTGTTTTTTTCATTTTACTCCCCCTTATAATTCAAAAAACACAACCATTATGTATCACATAATTTAACGTAAAGCAATATCGAAAAATGGATAAGTCACGGCCGTTTCATAAATTTTAATAAGCATAGAAAAAACGGCTTTTTAAGGAAGTATTCGTCTTATCTTCATAGGTATAAGAAGGTATATAGTGGCAATAATGACGCCAAGGGTAATGCAATTCCAAAGAAGTAATGTTTTTGTGACTATATCTCAATA
>JAISZX010000064.1 GCA_031284365.1 Holosporaceae bacterium | reverse complement strand
GAACCACTAAAAGAGGAGTATTTTACGCATAGCGGTGATATATTACTGAGGTTAAGTACTCCATATACAGTTGCGCTGATAACGGAAAGTTTTACTGAATTACTTATTTCATCTCATTTCGCAATAATCAGAATTAAAAACAAACAAATTGATCCACATTTTTTGTATTGGTGGTTGCTACAAAATCGGCAAGAATTTTATAAGATGGCGAGCGGCGGAACGATAATGGGAACAATCAGTTCAGGATATATTCGCAAAATGACATTCTCGCCACCTTCGCTTGAATTACAGAAAAAAATAGGAAATTTGCTTCAACTTGCCAACTGTGAGCAGCGTTTACTTCTTCGATTTGCAGAAGCAAAAAAACGGCTGATTAGCGGATTACTTCAAAATAATTTTAGGGAGAAGAATTGAATGACTACGCGTAAAAACATTGAAAATGTCCTATGGAAAGCTTGCGATAGTTTCCGCGGCAAGATAGATAGCTCGCGTTACAAAGATTATATTCTATCGATGTTGTTTGTTAAATATCTTAGCGATCTTAATAAAGAGCGCCGCGCTTGGTATGCGGATCATTTTGCAGGCGATCAACAGCGGATTGATCGAGCTATGAGTCGCGAGCCTTTTGTAATAGACGATAAATCTTCATTTGATTATCTCTATGAACATCGTAGTAATACTCAAATTGGACAAAAAATTAATATTGCCCTTTCTGCTATAGAAGAACGCAACGGATCAAAACTTCGCAATGTGTTCAGAGCTATCGACTTTAATTCTACTGTCGATCTTGGCGAACCGCGTGAAAAAAACGCTGTACTCAAAAACCTACTTGAGGATTTTCACGAACTTGATCTATCGCCATCTCATCTTGATAGTTCTGATATCATCGGCGACGCCTATGAATACATGATCGCCAATTTTGCTTCCGACGCAGGGAAAAAAGGAGGAGAATTCTTCACGCCTAGCCGCGTTTCTAAACTTGTGGCAAAACTTGTTCAGCCGTGCGAGAATGATCGCATTTATGATGCAACCTGCGGAAGCGGCGGATTGCTTCTCAAAGCTTATCATGAAGCAGGTACAAAAAAAGTTGCAATATATGGGCAGGAGCGCAATGCTCAGACTTGGGCGCTATGTAAGATGAATATGTTCCTCCACAATATTGCCGACGCTACAATTTGGCAGGGAGATACGCTGGCTAATCCGCAAAATATTGAAAACGATAAACTCATGAAGTTTCAAGTTATAGTAGCGAATCCACCGTTTTCACTCGATAAATGGGACAGCGGTTTCCTGCCGGATGCAAAAACGAAAATGTCGGCAAATCTTGACCCGTATAGACGCTTTGATTGGGGAATCCCGCCTGTATCAAAGGGCGATTACGCATTTGTAATGCATATGCTCCATTGCCTTGACGATGCTACAGGAAGAATGGGCATAGTGTTGCCGCATGGAGTTCTATTTCGCGGAGCTCAGGAAGGGAAAATTCGTAGAACGATAATCGAAAATTTCAATTTGCTCGATGCAGTTATCGGGCTTCCGGCTAATTTATTCTTTGGTGCAGGGATTCCAGCGTGTGTTCTCATCTTCAAAAAGAATCGTTTGACGCGCGATGTGTTTTTCATTGATGCATCAGGAGATGGCAACTACGAAAAAGGTAAAAACCAAAATGTTTTACGCGAACAAGATATTGACAAGATAGTCAGCACATATCAAGAGCGAAAAAATATTGATAAATACAGTCATGAAGCAACTTTTGAAGAAATTCGTGAAAATGACTTTAATTTGAACATTCCGCGTTATGTGGATACTTTCGAGGAAGAAGAACAAGTCGACATCGAAGTTGTGAAAGCCGAAATAAAAAACATTGAGGCTGAGCTTGCTGAAGTCCAAGCGCAGATGAATAGTTATATAGGGGAATTGAGGACGTGAAAAAAATACCCGATAACCAAATAGTGTTTTTTCACTCAAAAGATGGAAAAATAACAATTGAAGTTTTATATGAGAACGAAAATATATGGCTTTCTCAGAAAAAAATGGCTGAGTTATATAGTACGAGTACGCAAAATATAACAATGCATTTGAAGAATATTTATGAAAGCTTTGAATTGCAGGAACTATCAACTTGTAAGGAATTTTTACAAGTTCAGAACGAAGGCAAAAGAGAAGTTGCAAGAACTCTGAAGTTGTATTCTCTAGAAGCGATTCTTGCTGTTGGATATAGAGTAAATTCTGAAAGAGGTATTCAGTTTCGGCAATGGGCAACGGAAATTTTGCAACAATATATCTATAAAGGATATGCGTTAGACAGCGATCGTTTTAAGTATGGTTCAAAATTCAGCGCCAGATTTTTTGATGATTTATTAGAAGAAATCAGAGATATTCGAGCTTCTGAACGAATGTTGTATCAAAAGATTACGGATATTTATGCAACATCCGTTGATTATTCGCCAAAAGAGTCAATAACAAAAACATTTTTTGCAACAGTACAAAACAAACTGCATTTTGCAATTACAGGACATACGGCAGCAGAAGTTATTTCTGAAAGGGCTGATAGTAGAAAACCACATATGGGACTAACGACGTGGCGGAGAGCTCCAAAAGGCAAAATCATGCCCGGCGATGTTGTTATTGCTAAAAATTACCTTGATAAAGAGGAAACAGATCATTTAAATCGCATCGTAACTATGTATTTAGATTACGCTGAATTGCAGGCTGTAAAGCAAAGGCCGATGTACATGAAAGATTGGGTAGAAAAACTGACTGCTTTCTTAAAATTCAATGAACATGAGATACTTAACGATACCGGACGCGTTAGTCATGAAGTTGCAATTGCTCTTGCTTTGGATGAATATGAAAAATACCGAGGAATCCAAGACCGTGCTTTCCAGTCTGATTTTGATAAATTGGTTAAATTGGCGCAATGTAAGAATAAAGATATAGATGATGAAGAATGAAGAGGCGATGGCAATCTTGAAAAATAAACTCGAAATAACAAGTCAGCTTGAATTGAACAAAGAAGAAGAGCGCATCAGTAAGCGAAATGCGAAGCGGCTTTATGATAGCGGAAAAATCAATAAAATAAAAATCGGAACTTTCGCAGGTTTACAACAGATACATAAGGCTTTATTTAGTGATATTTACGACTTTGCCGGAAAAATACGAGATGTCAATCTGGCGAAGGGGAATTTTCGCTTTGCACCATTGATATATCTGCCCCAATCGCTGAAAGCCATCGATAAAATGCCGCAAGCCACTTTCGATCAGATTATTGAAAAGTACGTTGAGATGAATATCGCCCATCCGTTTCGCGAAGGCAATGGACGCGCCACTCGCATTTGGTTGGATCTGATTCTGAAAAAAGAATTAAAGAAAGTTGTCGATTGGAGCAAGATCGATAAATCAGACTATCTATCGGCCATGGAACGCAGCGTTGTGAAAGACGTAGAGATAAAACATCTGCTGAAATCTGCGCTAACCGACAAAATAAACGAACGCGAAATCTTTATGAAAGGCATAGATATCAGCTATTATTATGAAGGATATGACGAGTTCAAGATAGAGGATTTGTGATGAGTGGTATTTTTGGCAGATTAATTAAATTGGCATAGTATGTGAGTAATTGGTGTTATGAAGAATGAATGAATTTTTGACAATTATCCATAATGCTACCATGAAAGATCTTTGTAGGAGAATTAAAATGTTCTTTTATGAGAAAAGAGAAATTATGCGTGCTTCTCTCTATCTACAGCGCATGTTGAACATTTTGCATGGCAATGAAAAAATTATGAATGATTTTCTGAACGCAAAATATGTTAAAAATAAAGTTCAGAATCTACAATTGAGAGGAATAGATTTAGAGTTTATCGCAATTAATAATCCGAATTTATTAACAGCATACGAAGATATTTTAGAAAAAATACCAAATAGCCTTGATAGCATTCAAAAGCATCTGAAAAGCCTATGCATAAATGACAAAGAGATGCTGCTTGTGAAAAAAAATAATGGATTTCTCGGCTATGAATTATCCGCATATAGTTTGTGCATAGATAATAATAGTATTCTTATCGTTAGAATTATCTGCTGTCTAAGAGCATTTGATGATTATATTCGTAAAAGACATTGCTTTAATGGTTTGTTGACAAAAAAATGAGGAAGATATGGAAATCATTTTTAACTATAATAAAGTAATAGAAAACATAACTTTATGTAGGAATAAGCAAAACTTCCTCTATGAAAATATTGAAGAAATAAAAAACGATTTTGAAAATATAAAGTCACAAACAAAGCATTCGTTTCTTCATCCGATTCTTTTGCGAAAATACAAAAAGGATCATTATGGAAAATAGGAACCAACACGTACCAGAAGGGTGGGAAATAACAAAACTAGGAAGGTTGCTAAAGGTGAAATATGGAAAAGATCAAAAAACAATAGAATCCAGTAATGGTAACTACCCAATATTAGGCACAGGCGGCATAATTGGCAGAACAAATACAGCATTATATAGTAAACCGTCTGTTCTTATTGGACGCAAAGGCTCGATCGATAGACCATATTATATGGATACGCCTTTTTGGACAATTGATACTTTGTTTTATACAGAGATAATTAATGTAGTTTCTCCTAAGTATATTTATTATTATTTTTGTATTATTGACTGGCGAAAACTTGAAGAAAGTACTGGAGTGCCAAGTCTTAGCGCGACAGCGATTTCAAACGTAAAAATTCCTCTTCCTCCGCTTCCCGAGCAGCGCGCCATAGCTGAGATACTTACTGCTGCCGATCGGCTTATCTTTCTGAAAGAACGACTAATCGATGCAAAACACAAACAAAAACTCTGGCTTATGCAGAATTTATTGACGGGAAAAGTGAGGCTGAAGGGATTTAAAAAGAAGTGGAAAGAGGCGAAATTGGGAGAGATTTGTACCATTTTTTCCGGCGGAACTCCGTCCAGAAACAATTTTACGTATTGGAAAAATGGGACTATAAAATGGCTATCGGCCAAATGCATAGAAAATGATAGAATTATAGGATACGAATTTATTACAGAAGATGGCCTAAGAAGTTCAACAACTAAAGTTTCTCTTCCAAATAGCATCATTTTGGTTACGCGAGTTTCGGTTGGAAAAATAGCATTATGTGATGAAGTATACGCCATTAATCAAGATATTAGCGTAATTAATCCGCTAAATTTTATTGTTAACATATTTTTATTTTATTATTTAAAAATCAGAACAAGGGAAATTTTAAACAAAACACAAGGATTAGCAATAAAAGGCATCACACAAGATGAATTGAAAGATATCAATATTTTTCTTCCCCCTCTTCCAGAACAACGATGTATTGCTGAGATATTGTCCACTGCTGACAAAGAGCTTGATCTACTGACTCACGAACTCGGACAACAGAAACTTGTCAAGAAATACTTGATGCAGCAACTACTCACTGGCAGAATTCGCGTGAAAGGAGCGAGTTTATGAATACCTCTGGGCAATATCCAAAAATCCAGACTACATCTGGAAAATTTCATGCTACGTTGGAAATGAGGCAAAAGCAGATGGTCGACTATTATCTTGAAGAGGAATTCCAAAAACAAGCAATCGAAGTACTTATCAAGCTTGGCTACAAGTTTCTTACCCCGGAGGAGTGTAAAAAGGAGCGTAGCAGCGCCTATGGCGTATTGCTTAAAGGCACTCTTCGACAAAAACTACGAGAGCTCAACGTTTTTGAGTATGGGGATATAAAATATCGCTTTAGTCCTGCAAATATCGAGCGTGCTATTGACGAACTTGACGCAAATCTTTCTGACGGTCTTATTAAAGCAAGTGAAAAAATCTACGATACTGTTTTGCTCGGACGCGATTTTCCGGAAACCGTAGCAGACGGCAGAACGCTAAGTTTCAATCTGCGTTACGTTGATTGGGATAATATTGAAAATAACGTATTTCACGTTACGCGTGAATTTGCCGTATC
>JAISZX010000127.1 GCA_031284365.1 Holosporaceae bacterium | reverse complement strand
TCATGCTTTTTCTATTTTAAAGAAACAATTTTATGGAAACAAGGTTTAGAAACAGGTTTCTGCCGTTTTTATAAAACAAAAATGGGAAGGTAACTGTATGTTTCCAAAACGATCGTTTTGGAAATACAAATGGGGACAAACTACTATGGCCTTAAAGCAATACCTCCATCGCAAACGGACTCGCAGTTCTAATGGGAATAAAAAACGCCATTCGTAAATGCAGAGCTGGCTCAAATACTAATTGATTCGTAATTTTCAGTTGTTAATCTCGTTTTATTTACTTATTTGGAGTAAACTGGCTGTTGTGGTGCAATATTGTATCTTATTATCAATGGACCATTGCTAACCATATAATGGTTGTTACAGAGCGTATTCCAAAGGTCATTTGGGTGATTCAAGACAGGATTTGGTATAGGTGTACCTATGAAGTTATTTGAGGACAGATGGTAAAGATGAAAGTCTTCCTGAAAACAGTGGTTGTGCTGTTGATTTTATTCGGCAACTGTCATCAAACTGTGGCGACCGATGGTACGTTTAATGCAAATGAAGTCAAAACTGCCGTTGAATCGAGAGATGTAAGAATTGTTTTTCTTTCAGCTAAGAAAGATGGAGTTAATATTCCTGGACCTGAAAATGTAGACTCGTTCTTCCTATGGCTTAAAGATCAAATACCAAAGGATGGAAAAGTAACTTTTGTGTTATTCAGCGAGACGTTTTTCTCGAGTGACCCTTTGGATACAGATAGAGTACAATCAGTCATTGATAAAATAAAAAAATTAAGTGAGAACCATCCAAGAACATTCTTCATTGTGAATTTCCTTCATAGGTTCGAGAACTCCAATAGACCAGTTTGGTTACCGGATACAGGGATAAGCACGCCAAATCAATCCACTGATCTCATAACTAGTGACTGCTATCCTGCTAGTATTGTATCAATGTTTTGGCCAAATCCCATGAAAGGTCTCAGAGTGGCTAATTATTCGCTGCTCATTTGGAACAAAGAATGCATTGCCTTTTATAGAAAGAGTACATACTTTCGAGAATGCGAAAATTTATGTGTTGCAGACGGAAATTCAGCAGGATCTCACACCTATGAATTTGGAGATTGGGTGAGTCACACTACAACAGTAGAAAACTCTGGCGAAAGAAAAATGTATAACGTTTTGTTTGAAGGAAATAATCCGTTAGTGATGATGAGGATCTGTTCGGATGTTGGGGTACAAGCTCCAGAGGGCACTAAAAAATTGTCAAAAAGGGAATATGTTTCGTTTTGGCTAATAATGCGCCGTGGAATTTTAGTATAGAAGCATCTCCTTTTGAGACTTCTTTGCTGCCCGGTGCCGTAGCCGTACTGTGCGATCATTGTCAAAATATAACAAACGATAAATATAACGATAAATGTTTTATTTTAAGAAAATATAAGCCGATTTTCAGTAGAACATGTGGCTTTGATACAGCGAAAATACAGAATGCGTATTATAGCGCAAGCTTCGCCCCTATCGTCGAGTATTCTGAAGACCACAATTGTGCAATATACAAAGTGGAGTCTCTAAAAGAATTTCTAGAGGGAGCATTTAAATCTAAACGGCATGGATGTACAATACTATGAGCGCTTTGTCGCGAGGGAGATATGTTTGTGGTATAGTGTGTCGTATGGAGGCTAAAATGAGAGCATTTTTGTTTGCGTTCGTGCTGTGTAGTCAGTGTTTTTGCAACAGTTTCCTCGTGGAGATTGATAATAAGTCGGACGAATCGTTCGATGTAAAAAGTGAATTGAACACTATTTCCAAGCTCTCTACAAAGTGGTACGACTCTTCAGAGCTAGCGAAGAGCATCGCCAAAGGTAAAACCAAATTGTTTTTTTCCATTAATCAAATCGACACGAATTCTTCTGGTGATTCCTCACTTGGCTCCGTGACATTGAGAAATCATAACGGTGGATTCATTATTAAATTCAGCCAAATACTAAGTTGGGCCGGTTTTATGTGTAAGCCGTTGCTATCAAATGCCTGTGGTGGATCTTCCACGAATGACAAAGTGAGCAGCGGTTGTTATGTCGGTGAGATGGGCGTCAACGGGAAGCACTACGTCATCACGATAGATAAAAACGTTAGCAGTATGTACGGTTCAATTGGCCCCTCCGCCTCTGTGGATTGCCAACCAAAATAGGTACGGCACCATAGAGTTGCTGGTTTTTCAGTATTTGAACAGAATTCATCGATCATTTCGTTGTATTCAAGAGGTGGGAAACTGCTACTGGCACCGTTGCACTACACCAGTCAGAAATGCTCTAACTGTGGGTATGTTTCGCGAAAAAATCGCAAAAACCAAATGCGATTCAAATGTTGCGACTGCGGCTCAGAGGGGAACGCCGACCTCTGGATAACATTTTTTTCGCCATTTTATCCTGTTCCGCAAACACAATGATCTTCTCATCCAAAGGTGTTTTGATACAGTTGTGGAGATTTATGGCATATTCCAGATTTTCTTTTGCCTCCTTGAGGGGGATGCGACCGTTTTCTTTACTCAATTCTGCCTCCGCGTGTTTTTAAGCGCTTCGATTTCTTCGATGGAAAGACTAGTCGTCGCCGCAATTTGTTCCACTTCCAATCCAATTGACAACAGATTGCGAGCAATTTTTGTTTTTTCCTTCAGTTCGCCTTCGGCTCTGCCTCTCTCTTCTCCGATGGCGATACCTTCTTCTCTAGCCTCTTCTCTGGCGACGGTCATTTCGCTGTTGTGGTCGTTAATGGTTTTTTGCCGCAGATTGGCGATGGCTCGGGTTTCGTCGTCGGCACTGATGTATTTCAGCGTCTCCATGGCTTCC
>JAISZX010000099.1 GCA_031284365.1 Holosporaceae bacterium | reverse complement strand
GCCTCAGAAATTCCTCATCAGACAGACTTTTTATCCCTTCAAACTTCAACTCTCACCTCTCCTTACTACAATAAGTCCTAAGCTCTTACCATAATTTGTGTGGTTTCGAAAGAGGTCTATAATGAACAGTTCGCGGCTTTTTTCCCATTTCACTCATCGTTTTTTTTATTTGCTCCAACAAATCCGGAGTTACCTCGTAAATGAGTCTGTTTCCAACGCTTGGCGCAATCCATTTTTTAAAGAATCCGACCTCATTATTGCAGGATTTTTTACTTTTATCCATTTGAGCTTGAGTAATGTATCTTTTAAAAACTTCAGCAAAAGTGAGATCAAATTGCGAATTGTCGGAGACGAAAACAAATGATGAAGACCTTTTACGCTCATACAAACGAGGTTTTCACGTTCATAACACGAACTATGGATTATCCAATGCATTGTTATTTAAGAGAAGATAGGTGAAATGGAAGGTTTTTTTCAGTCAATTGATACGCAACAACTGTAGACAGAATATGTACAATGAAATTTTTCTGAGATCGATGTCTCGAATGTTCGAGCATCATTGTATTTTTCAAATATCCGAAAACTGTTTCAACCATTGACCGTTTTTGCAGCAAAAATTTTTCCTTTAAAGGCATTAAAATATTTTGCATGCCCTTTTTTAGTCCTGCAACCAACTTTATTTCCTTTTTGTAAAGTTTTGTAAACAAGTCTTTCGATATGTATCCATTATCTTCGAATATAAGTCCTTGAAAAAACGACACTAATTCCTCGACTGGTTTTCTGTCGTTCACATTTTCCGCCGTTAGCATAGCATTTATAATTTCTCCTTTTTCATATATGACAAGGTGAAGTTTAAGCCAAAAAAAAACCAACCCATGGTTGATTTTCCCCTTGCCGCAATTCCGTTGAAAACTTTGGGATCAAAAATTCTTTTGTTATTGCAAACTCTGAGGGGAGTTGAATCCACAAAGGCTATGTCGCTGTTATTCCTCCGGAGGCACATAAAAAGAACGGTTAATATCTGTACAACCCTTGGTTTTAATGTCGGAAATCTTTCGCAACTTGGCATGCCGGGAAATTCAGCAAGATGTTCTTTCCTGCAACACAAATAAAAACGTTTGAAATTTTTTATGTAGGATGATTGAAACATGAGCAATATTGTTATAATTTCGCTGTTCGTCAGACCGAGAATTCGAGTAGGTTTTTGGGAATTCTGTTGTGATTGGTGTCTCTGCATTTCAGCTTCAAATGCTTTGCAAAAATCATCTATAAAACAAAACAACTCTGTGATATCAGAGTGAACGGTTAGACCTTTCTTAAACTATTGACAGCCTCATCTATTTTTTTTGTTTTTAAGTCAATTTTAATCCATAGTTCGCGTTACTAAATCAATAATACAGCAATAAATTAATGCGAGAAACAATTGGGCGTGTGATAGGACGTACAAGTAAGAAAAATTGTTGCTGTCGGCGTTGAGTGATATTATCATCCCATATGCTGCAAGAGGTTATATTGAAAAACACAAGAAAAATTTTGGGGCATGAGAAAGAAGAATCTGCGCTTGCTTTGTCGTTGGCAAGTGGGAAAGTTTTTCCTACATGGATTTTTTGCGGATCTGCTGGAATAGGAAAAGGAAGTATCGCAACAAAGTTTGCTAAATGCTTGCTTGCCAATATCGTTCCAAGCGGAAATACGCTTGAAATTGACGAAGAAAATCAAATTCACAAACTTGTTGATCTGCGCACTCATCCTGACTTTTTTGTTCTGGAGCAAACGAATGAATCTGTTTCCATAGATGATACGCGTAAACTCCTCACCAAAGTTCGTAAATCACCTTCTTTATCAAAAAGAAGAGTAATTTTGTTGGAAAATTCATCCGATTTAAATAAAAATATCTACAATTCTCTACTAAAGCTATTGGAAGAACCACCATCTGATACGGTAATAATTATGATCTGTGATCACCTTGGGATAATTCCGAAGACATTATTGTCCAGAGCCGCTAAAATGCATTTTCATCCTCTTGGTGACGCACTGGTTAAACAAATTCTTGATGAAATGAATGTTTCCAACTCTTCAAGATTGGCGCAGCTATCCGGTGGATCAGTCGGATATGCGTTACATTTAAGCGAAAATAATGGGGTCGAGATCTATGAAAACATACTTAGAGGTTTTTTTTACGACGGAAGCGCATACCAAAAAACTCTAAAATGGATCATTGATAACAACCTCTGCGAAAATTTCGACATAATAAAATTCAGCATCCTAAGAGTATTGAAAATATACGTTGAAATATTAGGTGGCATTATAGATGAAAGCTTTTCGGAAGAAATAAAAATTTTGAAGCCAATCGCCGATTCTCGCAAATTGTATCCAGATCACGAGATTAAAAATGTTCAAGAAATCATTCACATGGTTGGATTGTGCGATTATTTGATTCTAGACAAGAATGCAGTAATTGTTGATGCTTTTGAACGATTTTTTAGGTAGAGGATGAAATGAGCCCAGATATAGAAGCACTAATTCAGAAAATTTCACGATTGCCTGGGCTTGGTCCGCGATCTGCGAGGAGAATTGTTATACACCTCATAAGAAATCGCGAGCAGAGCATGGAACCGATTCTGACTGGGTTGAAACGTGTTTACGAAAGGGTAGGTGTGTGCCCTGTCTGTTCAAACATAGATACATTTACAGATATGTGTTCTATTTGCTCGGATAAAAAACGTCGCAGAGATATTATCTGCGTTGTGGAAAATGTTGCGGATCTGTGGGCGATCGAAAGGACATCATGTTTTTCTGGACAGTATCACGTTCTGAAAGGATTGCTGTCGTCGTTGGATGGACGCGGACCAGAATTCCTAAAGCTTGATGAATTACATGAACGTTGTACCAATAATAATGTCACAGAAATCGTGATTGCTCTGAGCGCTACGGTCGAAGGTCAAACAACTGATCATTATATAAAAAACTTTTTCAGAGACAAGAATATACGAACAACATCTCTTGCTCACGGCATTCCAATCGGCGGAGAGCTTGATTACCTTGACGATGGAACTTTGTTTGCGGCATTTTCTGCAAGAGGGTGATTATATTTAGATTTTTTTAAATTTTGTCATTGTATAATTCTGCATAGTATGTGGAAGAAGATATGGAAGACGAGAATAGTGTAAAGTTTACCCATAGGCCGGCAAAAGTTTTGGTTGTCGATGATAGTGAGAATGCAAGAGTTCTTCTTAAGCGAAGGCTTTCTATATATGGGCATGAGGCTGTGGCTGCAGCGAATTCTAAGCGCGCTCTCGAAATTCTCGCCGCTAACTCGGTAGATGTCATATTTCTGAATATGTTCATTGAGGGGGCTAGTAGCTACGACTTTCTGGTGAGTTTGAAAGAAGATAATGCTTATCATTCTATTCCAGTTATCATGGTTTCCAGCGATAGTGATGTACAGCTTGTTGTGAAATGCATAGAAGCTGGTGCCGAGGATTACCTTGTAAAACCATTAAATCAGACTCTTCTGAAGGCTAGATTAGCAAATTGTATCTCCAAAAAAGAAGCGTACGACAAAGAGTTAGCTTACCTTGCAAAGATAGAACAGGGGCAAAAACAAATAGTTGCGCAGGAAAAAATGGCATCTCTGGGTGTATTGGTTAGTTCTGTTTCGCAGGAGCTCAAAAATCCCCTCAATTTTGTGATTAATTTTGCATCCGTAAGCTCCGAGATATGCACAGAACTGGCGGAAAAAATAGAAAGTAGTAGGGATTCGATATCTGATGATGTTTTTGGTTTTTTATCTGAAAATCTCAAAAAGTTCCAGTCGAATGTAATCAAAATATCAGAATATGGGCAAAATGCTGATAAAATCATTAGATTTATGTTGGATCAGTCAAAAACATCTGGTGGGAAGAAGCATCCTGTCAATATTAACAAGATTGTTTTACAAACAATAACAATGTTGCTATCATCTTATAAAATCAACGGTATTACTACGCTGCCCAAGATAGAAACTAAATTTGACAACGCTTTGCCGAATGTTTCACTGTCTATACAGTCTTTCAGTAAGGCAATTTACAACATACTTGATAATGCTGTTTACTCAGTTATCAGCAAATATGAAGATATATCGTTGGCTAATATTACCATAAGAACTGAAAACAACCCGTCTTCCGTATATATTTTCATCTATGATAATGGAGTGGGTATAAAAAAAGACATTATTGATAAGATTTTCATTCCGTTTTTTACGACAAAGCCGGAAGGTACTGGACCAGGGCTTGGATTATCCACTGCGATGGACGTTATTCAGGATCATTCCGGAGTTCTATCTGTAAATTCAGTGGAAAACGAATTCGCTGAATTTAAGATACAGTTGGAAAAATAGAATAGCTGTGGTCGATCTGTTGTTTAAAAATGACGGATCGAGCCGTATTCATGGAAATTGTTCTTCAAATTAATGAAAACCGGTTGTCATGGATTTCTGTCGATAGTTGTCTCGCTTTCCCGGTTTTTTCATCTCCTGATTGTATAAATAAGCGTTGTTTCGCCGGTGGTTTTTGTGTTCATTAATAGACCTCTTTCGAAACTTACATTTGTAATTCCCCATTATGAGTCTGTTTAGATCTTGGATTTTTGAAAACATTGTAAACAAAAGATTATGTAGTTGCTTATGAATTGACAGCTGGAGCTAATATAAGCACTGCTTAAGCAGTACTTTTGAGTGTTTTTCTCGCTTGTTTTTTACTTTTTGTCCTATTTTTGTGAGTCCGGACAGACTCATCCCGTTGAAAATTCCAGAACTGCGAATCGTTTATTGTTAAAACATATTGCCTGCATGAGAGCCGCGAAGAAATTTTTTACAACTCCTTT
>JAISZX010000095.1 GCA_031284365.1 Holosporaceae bacterium | reverse complement strand
AATCATAGGCGTTCTTAACGTCATTGAGGCGCAGATATGATAGGCCTCTTTCCCGAAGAATTATTCCCTGTGCATAGAACGTGCTGTTATCTACAGACGAAAGATTTTCGATCAATTTTTCTGCTTTTCTTCCTTCCTCCAGGGATAAATCATACTTGCACAGGGCATTATAGATACCACTCAGCCTACTTCTACAACTGATGAGATGACAGATCACTTTTTCGCTTACCGGCGTGGTTCCATCCAGAATACTGATTGCTTTTTTCATAATCTGCACTGCTTCAACTGCCTTGCCACGATTGATACCTTCCATGAAGTAGCTGTAGGCCATATTGCTGTAGATATGCGCTCTAATTACCTTTAAGTTCACAAGCATCAGTTGTGCAGCGCCTCTACTCTTCTGATCTGAGGAATTTAATAGCTGCTGATGTTTTTCCGCAGCATCAAGTACTCGAATAGCTTTTTTGAAGCATTCATTAGATTCTGCAAACAAATTTTTTCGCATCTTAATTATGCCTATCAGGCGGTAACTCTGGGCTAATTCTTCCGGATGGTCTCCGTTCTTTTCCAAATCCAATAGGCCAAGAGATAAGAACTCTATGGCTTCGTCGTTTTGGCTCATCAGCGAATACACCCAGCCGATTTTGAAATTAATAAGGGCGATTTCTGTCGAGCTAAGGCATGGATTCTCTTGGTTAAGCGCCAGCGCCTGATTGAAGTAATTGATGGACGCGGAAGAAGAGGATTCCTTTAGGCGATAGATGTCGCCGATGGTCACAAGCCAATCTATCTTCTGGCGATTCAAATTCGATGTGCACAGCTTATCTATTTTTTCGACGAGAGATTTAAGATGCGGGATTAATTCTCCCAGAGCGTTATAATTAGCTTCCAAGTGGTCATAGGGAGCTAATAGAGAAAACATTTTGTTTATAAACTCATTTTTCTCCCGCAAATTCATTTCTTTGGAAATGCAGTCCAGCCATATGCTTTGGATACTGCGATGAATCGATATTTTATTGCCATTGCTAGTAATCATAGAATAACGTTTCAGGTGGGAAACAAGGTCGTCTGCAGGCAGGGCTCCGCTTACCTGACGCAGTATCTGAAGCGGAATATCCTGAGAATCAAAAAGACTAATTAAACACAATAACTCAAGGAATAAATTATTTTTACTCAATATTTCACGGAAATTAGACGTGATTATCCCATAGCGGGTTCTATCGTAATTAGTGCTTTCCAACATGAAACGCTTGCTCATGTTCTCGAATTCTTTGCTGATATTCTGCGTGTACTTCAAATATTCGGTTATGGAGATACCGGTATTCTTTAGGTAGTGAGCCGCCGAAGAAATATCAAGCGGATATCCGGGGATTTGCTCCAAAAATTCCTTTATTTCCGTATTTTCCTGTGTTTCCAATATACTGCTGAAGAGTTCTATTTTTTCTTTCTGCTCCAGCTCACAGACGGGAATGATTTTTATTTTCCCAAGATAATCTACCGTTTTAATGTTTTCATTGCGAGTGGTGATAATGATTTTACCTTTTCCCCACATGTTTATGCTGAGCGGACAAAATATCTTCAAATATTCCAAATCTTCGAGATTATCAAGAGCTAGTATCCAATCGCTGATTTCTCTCATTCGGCACTGCACAAAATGTAGTAGCTGTCGATGCTTTTCATTTTCATCGCTAATTCCGTGAATAAAAACCAAATCCTCCCGCTGCGACTGATTTTTCGCGAGTTTGTAGGCGAGATCAATGAAGGAACTTCTCAAAGAAGCCAGCGTTTCTGCGTTAATTTCATAGGTAAAATGACCGGCAAATTTTTCCAGATACTTTCTAGCTAAAGTTGTTTTTCCCGCTCCTCCGTTACCCACCAATGCCAAAACCGTAATACCCTGTCGCGCCTGGAGAGCAGCGTCGATGTCTTTTTCTAGCGTTTTTCTTGCTATCACATGCTGATTGATCAGCGTATTTGATGAGTCCAGGAACGTATTTTGTTTTTCATGTACAAAAACAGTCCCTACTATTGTGACAGCGACCACAAAAGGTAACAAAATCCAAAATATTTTTTTTAACTTGATTTTTTTTCTTTTGTTTTGGGAAACTGAGGGAAAATTCTCTGTTCGCGAAATATTAACATACCTGGCCAGTAAAACTTCTTTATGTGTAGTTTTTTGTATGTGATTCAGCATTTCTTCCCTCGTAAGACAGCCTACTTTAGATAAAGCGTGTCTCATGTGAGTTTCTGTGGTTCTCGGAGAAATATTTAACAGTATAGCTGTTCTTTTATACGAACACCCGTTTACCGTGCAAGCAAGAACGTCCAATTCTCTTGCAGAAAAATTATCTAATTTTTGCTCGCTCGATACCATGCTATATGCTCCATCTTTTACTTTTTTAAGCTAATAGAGCTCCAGCATCAGGATACGCCAAAATCTCGATGTTGATTACCATGGTCGTTTCCCAGTTATTCCCTAGTTCTGTACTAATTAATCCCTAAATCGCGATCAACGGGTTATTTTTATATATTTTTCAATTGATTAACGCAAAATCCCGTACGTGATTTCGCCCGTACGTGATTTCGCCCGTACGTGATTTTCCCGGATGTTAATCCGGTTTTATTTAGTCATTAATAAGTAAGATTTTATTGAATTGATTTTATTTTTTTAAACTTTACGCAAATAGGATGCTGTAATATGAATTATATAGAAAATGCACAGAAGAAAATTTTACTTCAGATTCCTGATTCCAATATCACAAAGATATTAAAGGCAGAAAATGGCTACAGAATATTTATTAGGGAAATTGATGTATTGTGCGGCAAAAGTGGTTTGATCACAAAATCATATGAAGAAGCCTTATTTTTATTATTTTATGGCCGATATCCTACCTGCACGGATTTATCTCTCGCGCCGTAAAACCCCGTTATTTATGGTGGTGATATAAGGTGCTCCGAGTTTTTAATCAATTGGTGAGTTCTGAGATTCGATATACTGTTTAATGATTGAAATCGGGGCTCCTCCACAGGAAGCAGCAAAGTAGGAAGGGGACCAAAGGACGTTTTTGAAGTAGAATTTTTGAGCAATATCCGGACGTTCGGAGCGGAGCAATCGGCTTGAAACGCCCTTTAGACAGTTAACTAACTTTGATATGGAAGTATTTGGTGGATAATTCACCAATAGATGCACATGATCTTTTTCCCCATCCATTTCCGTTAGCTCTGCGTTGAACTTTTTGCAAACATTTGAAAAATATACTTTTAGATGCGCTATGGCGTTTGCGTCAAAGACCGGCTTTCGATATTTCGTAACAAAAACGAAATGTACATGAAAGCTAAAAATGCAATGTCTGCCGGTTCTAATATCGTTGATTTTTTTCATAGGCTAAGGTATAATTTAATCATGAAGATATTGCAAGCATACAAGTTTCAGTTAAAGACCAAACCGCAGTATGAAGAATTGTTTCGTCGTTTTGCGGGATGTTGTCGCTTTGTTTGGAATTATATGTTGGCCTTGGAGAAGGAAAATTACGCAAACGGCAATAAGCGGCTTGGATATTATAAATTAGCCGGCCTTTTAAAAGAGCTGAAAAATCAAGAAAAGACAGCGTTTTTAAAGGAAGTGCATTCGCAGATATTGCAACAATCTCTCAAAGATTTGGGTGCCGCCTATGAGAATTTTTTTCAAAAAAGAGCGATGTTTCCGAGGTTTAAGAGCAAAGGAGTGAAAGATTCGTTTCGCTATCCGCAGGGATTTAAAATTGATGAACCGAATTCCCGTATATACTTGCCGAAAATAGGATGGATTCGCTATCGCAAAAGCAGAAACATCGAAGGAATGGCGAAGCAAATAATCGTTTCGCTTTCCGGTGGAAAATGGTATGTCTCAGTTCAAACCGAGAGAGAAATAGCAGATCCGATTCCGGCGTCTGATTCTGAGATCGGAATTGATGTTGGCGTAGTAAATTTCGCGACATTTTCGGACGGAACAGCGATTGAACCGCCGAATTTTTTCCGGAAATACGAGAAAAAATTGAAATTTCGCAGCAGAAGTCTCTCGCGCAAGAAAAAGTTTTCAAGTAATTGGAGAAAGGAGAAACATCGTCTAAACAGAATCCATAAAAAAATAAGGGATTGTCGACAAGATTTTCTACACAAAGCGACAACCGACATCGGCAAAAATCACGCTATAGTTGTGTTGGAGAATTTGCAGATTAAAAACATGACGAAATCGGCTTCTGGCACTACTGAAAATCCTGGAAAAAACGTTAAAGCAAAATCTGGA